>JBFLWK010000001.1:83625-155244 GCA_040757695.1 Elusimicrobiota bacterium | reverse complement strand
TGACTTAACTATTCATAGGAATTGTTCAGGTTTCTTGTGCATCCCTGTTTTACAGGGTTATTCCATTTTTGTCAATGAACAATATGTTTCAACATTTATTAGCAAAAATTTGCCAAACTACAGTATAATATGATGGATATTCAAGCAGCGATAGGGATTCATCAACTGCCGAGAATAGAGAAATACTGGCAAAGACGACAGGAAATCTGGAACAGATATAATGATGCCTTCAAAAATTTACCGGTATTTATCCCTGCTCCTATTGAACCTGATACAAAGCACGCTTATCACCTTTATACTTTATTGCCTGATATAGACAAACTTAAAATTACAAGGGACCAGTTCCTGGATGAAATGACCAAAAGAAACATAGGCGTAGGGGTTCACTACATCGCTTTGCATTTACATCCGTATTATCAAAAAGTATTTAGCTACAAAAGAGGCAATTTTCCAAACGCAGAATGGATTTCTGATAGGACGGTATCGCTTCCTATTTCACCGAAATTGACAGATGATGATATAAGTGATGTAATTGAAGCGGTAAAAGATATACTCATGCATAATATTTGACAACATGTAGTGCGACCTTTCCCGCCAAAGGCGGGTCTGCCTCTGGCATGATAAGGTCGCTTCAGCGAGGATAAATCCTCGCACTACAGTTTTAGTATCCAAAATAATAATTGTCAGATATTCTACACGATGATATAAAAGGTGCAGGGTGAAAACCGTTATTCATTATCTCAGAGGACCATATTTAGAGACAACTGAAAACTGGATATTTAATCAAATAAAAAATCTTTCAAGATACAAACCAGTTGTTTACTGTCATGGAATAAAAAATCTGGATATTTTTCCTATACAAAATATTATTTCATTAGATTTAGCAAAAAGTTTTTTTAATCCTGTGATTTTTTTTAATAAATTATGTAGCGATATTTTTCATTTCTATCCTTCATTTGCTTTGTTTTTGGCTAAAGATAAACCAGTTATTATTCATGCGCATTTTGGTCCTGCTGGTTATTGGTTTTTGCCGTTGAAAAAGTTATTCAAATTGCCATTAGTTACCACTTTTTATGGATATGATTTGAGTAAACTTCCTAAGAAACATACCCGCTGGCAAAAAAGATATAAAAAATTATTTAGATATGGAGAAATTTTTTTAGTTGAAGGGTCTCATATGAAAAAATGTTTGATGGAATTAGGTTGTCCTGAAACTAAAATTATTGTTCATCATCTTGGTGTAGATTTAAACAATATAAAATTCATGCCAAGAAAAATTAGTGCTGACGGAGAAATAAAAATTTTAGTATGTGGTAGATTCAAACCGAAAAAAGGTATTCCTGATGCTGTTGAGGCATTTGGTATTGTGAAAAACAAAATCCCCAACTTAAAACTTAAATTAACCATCATTGGTAACTCTTGCGGGTCACAATTAGAAGAGTTAGAAAAAACTAAAATCCTAAATAAAATAAAAAAATATAAAATAGAAAATAGTATTGATCTGTTGGGTTACAAGCCCTATTCTTTTTTCTTAAAAGAAATTTATAGGAATCATATTTTTCTTTCCCCAAGCATTACTCCTTCTGATGGTGAAACGGAAGGCGGTGTTCCCGTATCCATTATAGAGGCTTCAGCATCAGGTATGCCGGTAGTTTCAACAACGCATTGCGATATACCGGAAGTTATTTTAGACGGCCATAATGGATATTTAGTACCTGAACAGGATGTTGAATCATTGGCTGAGAAATTAAAATTTTTAGTTTTGAATCCTGATAGTTGGTATCAATTAGGCTTAAAAGGCAGAGAACATATTGAAAAAAATTATGATATAATAAAACAGACATATCATTTAGAAAAGATTTATGATAATCTTACACATTGATTTTGAAAAAACATGGCGTGGCGGGCAACAGCAACTTTTATGGCTTTTAGAGGAGCTCGAAAAAAAAGGACATAAAAATTTTGTTTTATGTCAACCCCGGAGTGCATTGCTGGCAAAATTACAAAAAAACTTCTTTTCTATAAAAATGTTTTTTGAATTTGATCCTTTTACGATTTATAGAACAGCAAAAATTATAGATAAAATAAAACCGGACATAGTTCATTTACATTCAGCGCATGCTCATACAATTGGGCTTCTGGCTTCAAAAATTTTGAAACATAAACCCAAACTGGTTTCTTCCCGCCGTGTTGATTTCCACATAAAAAGTTTATGGAAATATAAAAATGTTGACAGGATAATAGCGATATCTGAAGGCGTGAAAAAGGTTTTGGTGGAAGACGGTATCCCCGATGCCGAAATATCCGTTGTTTATTCGGGTGTTGACCTTTCCCGTTTTGAAAATATCAGCAGCGATTATCTTTTCAAGGAACTTGAAATTGACAAAAATAATAATATCGTCGGTATTATCGCTTCGCTCGCCCCGCATAAGGACCATAAAAATTTTTTGCAGGCGGCTGCTATTATTAAAGAAAAACTGCCAAATACAAAATTTTTAGTTGTCGGAGAAGGAAAATTGAAAAATGCTTTGATACGGATTGCGGAAAAACTTAAAATATTCGATTCGGTAATTTTTACGGGTTTTAGAAACGATGTACCGCAACTTCTGTCAATTTTTAATGTCTTTGTTTTATCATCATATCTAGAAGGACTTTGTACATCAGTAATTGATGCGATGGCTTCATGCGTGCCTGTGGTTGCTACAAATGTCGGTGGAGTAGGCGAATTGGTGGCTGACGGCGTGAATGGTTTTCTTGTGCCACCGAGAAATCCAGAACTGCTTGCTGAAAAAACGATAAAAATTTTAACAGAAAAAAATTTACAACAAAAGTTTTCACAAAACAGTAAAATCAAATCAAAAAATTTCTCAAAAGAAAAAATGGTTGAAAAAACGGAAAAGATTTATTTTGGGTTATTATGATATCTATTTCAATTATAGGGCATAATGAGGAAAAAAACATCGGACAATGTCTCGAAAGTATAAAATGGGCAGACGAGTTAATTTTTGTAGATTGTGCTTCCACGGATAAAACTGTTGAAATTGTCAAGAAATATACAACAAAAATATTTTACAAAGAAAACAATCCGAATCTTAATGTCAATAAGCAATTCGGGATTGAACAGTGCAATGGTGATTGGATTTTATATCTTGATCCGGATGAAATAATTACCGATGAATTAAGAAATGAGATTTTATCAGTTATCAGTCATCGGTCATCAGTCATCAGCGGTTATTTTATTCCGAGAAAGAATTTTTATTTTGGTAGATTTTTAAAATTTGGTGGTAAATATCCAGATTACCAATTAAGGCTATTTAAAAAAGGTTTTGCGAAATTTCCTTGCGAGCATGTTCACGAAAGAATTTATATTGACAGCAAAATTGCAAAACTAAAATCAGCGATACTACACTATCCATATCAAAACATTTCTGATATGTTGAAGAAATCTGATTTTTATACATCAAGAAAAGCAGAATATATGTTCAAACAAAACAAAAAACACAGCATTCTGTTCATCATATCGTTTTCGAAATTAAAATTTTTCAGAAGTTTTATATTAAAATTTGGTTTTTTAGATGGTTTTGTTGGATTGATAGTGGCAGTTATGGATTCGTATAATGAGTTTATATCATTTTTGAAATTAAAGGAATTACAAAATGAAAAAAAATGAATTTACAAAACTGCAGGGATTTATCAAACAAACATGAAACCATTAAAAATTTTATATCCGCTATCATTTCTATATCTGGTAGTTTTTAATATCTCACAAAAGTTAAAAAAAATAAAACAAAAAAAACTGCATTGTAAGGTTATATCGGTTGGCAATATTACAGTCGGTGGCACGGGTAAAACGCCGACTGTGATTTTTTTAGCAGAATTGTTGAAGAAATTGAACAAAAAGGTTTGTGTAATTTCAAGAGGATATAAAAGACAAATTACAAATTATAAATTACAAAATACAAATGTAGTAAGTGATGGGAAGAAAGTATTTTTAGGACCTAAAATTGCCAGTGATGAACCGTATCTTATCGCGAAATTGCTCAATAACGTCCCTGTGATTATAGGTAAAAACAGATATAAAACTGGCTTGTTTGCAATTGAAAAATTTGGTATTGATACTATAATTTTAGACGATGGGTTCCAGCACTTAAATCTTTTCAGGGATATTGATATTGTCTGTATAAATGCATTGAATCCATTCGGGAACAATTTGCTTTTACCATCAGGTTATTTAAGGGAGCCGGTTAAAAATATAAATCGTGCTTCGGCATTCGTTGTTACAAGATGTGACAAGGTAGCGAATACAAGTATTTCAAAAATAGAAGATGTTATCCGAAAACATAACAAGTCCGCACCGATTTTTCATGCATCTTTCAACAAAAAAATTTTTAATAAAAACGGTTCTGAAATAAATTCAGTAATACTTAAAAATCAAAATGCGATTGCTGTTTCAGGGATTGCAGTGCCTGAAGATTTTGAAAAAACGCTTAAAGAACTTGGAGTAAATCTTCTGGTTCATAAAAAATTTCCTGACCACTATTTTTTCAGAGATAAAGATATAAAAAAATTATACTCGGATGCTGCAGAATTTCAAGCATTTGTGATTACTACTTCAAAAGATGTTGTCCGACTACCCGAGGATTTCCCGTGTTATGTATTAGATATAAAACTTGAGATACATCAAAAAGACGAGTTCAAAAAATTCTTGGAGAATGAAATTGCTAAAAAAAATTGATATAATTTTGTATTATGGACTTTTTGTTCTTGCATTCGTGCTTCCTATTTCTATCGCGGCTACAAATATCGTTTGGATTTTTTTGTTTTTAGTATGGCTGATAAAAATAATACAGAAAAAATCTGAAGATTTTTCTTCACCTGTAACATATTCTATCCTGCTGTTTTTTAGTATAACAATAATTTCTGCTGTTTTCGGTATCAATTTTTTCAGAAGTATAAAAGGACTGAATTCGGAAATGGAGTTTTTTTTGTTCTTTCTTATTCTGTCTAATGTGAAGGATTTTGCACATGCTAAAAAAATCATACTTGTTTTTGTGATTTCGTCGGCAATTATGGGTTTTCTTGGCTTGTTACAATACCTAACAGACAAAAATCTGCCTACCAGAGAAATATTCAGTATGATGGATGGGCGAGCACACGGGACACGTTCCTGGCCTCAGACATATGCTGAAGGACTTTTAATGGCACTACCTGTTTCAATCTATGCGATATTGTATTACAGAAAAAAGATTTTTTATTTAATAACAGTCCTTATTTTTTTAGGTATTGTTTTTAGTTATGTAAGAATGGTTTGGATTGCGACGGTGTTTATTGGCTGTATTATATTTTTTGTTGAATTTGGGCATTTGAAGAGAGTTATCTATATACTTGTAGCGGCTTTGTATATAGCATTAATTTCAGGATTTTTTATTTCTGGTCGGCGGAATATCATAAAACGGGCAACTAATTTTAACGAACCTGTTCGTATCAATATGTGGAAAGTGGGCATCAAAATTTTCAAAGATTATCCCGTATTGGGCGTCGGCTTGAAAAACACGAGAAAAATATATCCCGAGTATTATGAAAAATTGAAATTGCCAAAAGAGTTTTATATGCTCTCGCATCTACATAGCAATTTTATCCATTTACTGGCAGAAAGAGGTGTTCTTGGACTGATTGCATTCTTGTGGCTGGTTGCAGTTTTCTTTTATTACAGTATAAAAAAAGCAAGAAATGTAAGTAATGATGAGAAATTTTTTATTTTGGGTTGTATATTCGGTATATTTGGATTTTTTTTGTCAGGGTTAAGTGAGTATTCATATGGTGATTCGGAAGTACAGATGACAATGTGGTTTCTGATGGCGTTAACATTTTACAGAAGCCGTGCTGTTTTTCTTGACCGTGATGGGACAATCAATGAAGATATGCATTATTCAACCGACGAAGCAAAACTAAAAATTTTTGAAGAATCTGCACCTGCGATAAAATTATTGAATAACGCCGGGTTCAAAGTAATAATTGTCTCAAATCAGTCAGGGGTTGCAAGAAAGTATTTTACAAAAAAAGATGTTGAGAAACTAAACAATATTATTGTAAAAAATTTAAAAGAGAAAAATGCTGTAATAAACAGTATTTATGTCTGTCCGCATCATCCTGATGATAAATGTTTTTGTCGGAAGCCCAAGCCCGGTATGGTTCTTAGAGCAAAAAACGAGTTCAATATATCTCTAAAAAATTCATATATTGTCGGTGATATGCAATCCGATATTGATTTAGCAAAAAATGTAGGTGTTAAATCCGTTTTTGTTTTGACAGGTGATATTAAAGAGGTGAAAGGAGCAGATTATGTTGCAAAGGACATTTTGGATGCTGCGAAAAGGATTCTTAGAAACGCAGATTAACGCAGATGACACAAAGTGTCATTCCCGAATGTCTATATCGGGAATCCATAGTCGCAGATTAACGCAAATTTTTTTCTGTGTAATCTGTGGTTTTTATCTGTGTAATCTATGTTTCTCAGAACTGCCCGTCGGCGAAAAACTGGTTTTTGATGTCTACTGGCAGTTTATAAAAGTTGGCTATGGAACACTGCAAATCAAAGATATTGTAGATTTACAAGGTAGAAACGCATACCATATTCATTCTGCTGCAAAGTCCTCACCGTTTTTTGATGTTTTCTATAAAGTGCGTGATACAAACGAATCATATATTGATGTTGAAAAATTTCATTCGCTGGTTTTTGAACAGCATATTTCAGAAGGTAGATATAAACGAAACCGAAAAATTGTCTATCATCAGGATAAACATTTTGCAGTAAATCATAAAGGTGAAAAATTTAGTATTCCAGAAAATGTGCTGGATATTCTGGCAGCACTTTACTGGGTACGACTCCAGAAGTTAGAACCTAAAAATAGTTTAACACTTAATGTCAACTCAAACAAGAAAAACTATAAAATGGTTGTTAAAATTCATAATAAAGAAATAATAAAAATTAACGGCAAAAAATATGAGACAGTTGTAGTTGAACCAGACTTACAAGATGCCGGAATCTTTATGCAAAAAGGAAAACTTCTCGTTTGGATGACAGACGATGAAAACCATATACCAATTAAAATGAAATCCCAAATCGGTGTCGGCTCTATCGTTGCTGAATTAAGTAACGCAGATGACCGCAGATAGATGACGCAGATGGCCGCAGAATATATTACCGCAAAAGCACGGAAACACGGAATTTAGATTTTATTCGTATCTTCGTTAAAAAGATTTTTATCTATGAAAATCTGTGTTTCCGCCAAAGGCGGATCCGCCTCAGGCGGGAATCTGTGGTTCCAAATATTTTGGGAGGGCAAAAATGTTAAACCTTAGAAATGTAAAAAGATACCCATTGGTGAAAAGAAAAAGCAAAGTGCAGATAGATATGTTTGCGAAGGCGAACAAATGTTCGCTGCGAACAAATGTTCGCACTAGACAATTGTTCAAGAACGATTTTTTTAATTTGCTGCCCGATATTTTAGCAGGTAAAAACTTTAGAGAACTTGTAAAAAGGATATTTACAGCAAGAAAAAACAGAAAACCAGTAATTTTTATGTTTGGAGCACATATAATAAAATGTGGGCTTTCCTGTATTGTTATTGATATGATGAAAAGAAAAATTGTTACAGCAATTGCAACAAATGGTGCTTCGGTTATTCACGATTTTGAACTTGCCTTTTGTGGAAAAACATCCGAAGATGTTGTTAAACAATTAAAAACTGGAAAATTTGGTATGGCTTTTGAGACGGGCAAGTTTCTAAATGAAACGGTAAAAAGCGGTGCCGAAAAAAATCTCGGGCTTGGCGAAAGTATTGGAAAAATGGTTTCTGAAAAAAAATTAAAATTTTCAGAGTTCAGCATTTTTGCAAACGCATATAAATTAAAAATTCCAGCAACTGTTCATATTGGGATAGGCACGGATGTAATTTACCAGCATCCTGAATGCGATGGTGCCTCTTGGGGCAAGACATCATACACCGATTTTCTGAAATTTTCTGAAGTTATCTCAAAACTTGAAGGTGGTGTTATTTTAAATTTCGGTTCTGCAGTAATTTTACCTGAAGTTTTTCTTAAGGCGCTTAATCTTGCAAGAAATCTTGGGTATAAAGTAAAAAATTTTACCGCTGCCAATTTTGATATGAATTATCAGTATCGTGCTTTTGAAAATGTCGTATCCCGTCCATCTGGGAATAGCGGTTTTTACTTTATCGGTCACCATGAAATTATGCTCCCGCTTTTATACAATTCTTTGTTGACTTTCCTCAAATAAATTTGTATAATTTTTTCCATGAGTTTTAATAATATACTGAAAAAGATTTCCGATACCAGAGTGCTTATTATTGGCGATTTGATACTTGATAGATTTATTCGTGGTGAGACCAGAAGGATTTCGCCGGAAGCACCTGTTCCAGTAGTTGATGTTAAGACAGAGACATACTGTTTAGGCGGTGCTGGAAATGTTGCCAATAACATTGTATCACTTGGTGGAAAGGTTTCAATTTGTGGAATTGTTGGTAATGATTATACTGCGGAGATTTTGCTTAAAGAACTTCGTAAAAAAAAGATTAATACAGAAGGCGTTTTTACTGACGATATAATAACTACCTCAATCAAAACAAGAATTATCGCGGGACATCAGCAGGTTGTAAGATTTGATAAAGAGACAGTTCGTGAATTCTCACCAGCTATGACAAAAAAAATGTTAGAATATATAAATAAAAAACTACAGGATTGCAATGCTATTTTAATATCTGATTATGGCAAGGGGATTATTACTAAAACGATAATACAAGAAACGGTGAAGTTAGCAAAAAGCCACAAAAAAATTGTTACTGTTGATCCCAAGGTAGAACATTTTACAAGATACAAACATGTAGATTGTCTTACACCGAACCTTTCCGAAGCGATGACTGGTATGAATGTTCCTAAAATACAAGCAGAAAAAGATTTAGATAACCTTGGCAAAAAAATCTTGAAAAAACTACAATGCCGTTCGGTTTTAATTACACAAGGTGAACAAGGAATGACATTGTTTGAAAAAGGGAATAGCACACATATCCCGACATCGGCAAGAGAAGTGTTTGATGTAACCGGTGCTGGTGATACAGTCGTTGCGGTTTTAACGCTTGCATTATCGTGTGGTGCTTCGTTAATTGAGTCAGCAAAAATTGCAAATTGTGCTGCTGGGATTGTTGTTGGTAAATTAGGCACTGCTACCGTTTCAATAGAAGAGTTAAAAAGGTCACTTGCTCATTTAGCTAAATGAGCAAGTGAGAAAATGAATGTTATTGGAATAATACCAGCCAGATATTCTTCCACAAGATTACCAGGCAAACCGCTTATTAAAATTTCCAGGAAACCGATGATTCAATGGGTTTATGAAGCAGTATTAAAATCCAAACTTCTGGATAGGATTATAATTGCAACTGATGACAAAAGAATTTTTGATGTTGCAAAATCTTTTAATGCAGATATTGTTATGACACCTCGCTGTAATAGTGGAACTGACCGGATATCTTTTGCATCAAAAAAAATTGATTGCGATATTGTTGTAAATATCCAATGTGACGAACCGCTGATAAAAGCAGCAATGATTGACTCTGCAATCAAGCCCGTGATAGAGCATAAAAACATTTTAGTTTCAACACTTGCAGCCGATTTTTACGATACAGAAGAAAAAAATAATCCAAACAATGTCAAAGTAATTTTAGACAAAAATAATTTTGCAATTTATTTTTCTCGGCTGCCACTACCTAATTCATTAAAGCATATTGGCTTATATGTCTACCGCAGAAATTTTTTGCTAAAATTTGCACAAATGGACCAAACACCACTTGAAAAAGCAGAAAAGCTTGAGCAACTGCGGATTTTAGAAAATAATTACAAAATTTATGTTGTGAAAACAAAACATAAAACAATCGGTGTAGATACCAAAAATGATTTAGAGAAAGTCAAAAAAATGCTCGCCATCCACTAACCACCAACCACAAATCGCAGGTTAAAACCTGCGACTACAAAACTAATCACTATATCAGGAGGTACTATGGAAAAAAGTATCAGGGAGATTAACGAAGTTGTTAAACAGGAATCGTTGTTTGTATCGGAAGTAATGAGTGAACTCCAGAAGGTCATTGTCGGACAGCGATACTTTTTAGAACGGATTCTTATTGGCTTGTTATCAGACGGGCATATCCTGATTGAAGGCGTTCCAGGACTCGCCAAAACACTCGCAGTTAAAACATTAGCACAATCAATTGACTGCAAGTTCTCACGAATTCAATTCACACCGGATTTGCTGCCTGGTGATATTATTGGAACGATGGTTTTCAATCCTAAAACAAGCGAATTCAGTATACGAAAAGGACCGATTTTTGCCAATCTGATTCTTGCTGATGAGATAAATCGTGTACCTGCCAAAGTTCAGAGTGCGCTTTTAGAAGCAATGCAGGAACGACAGGTTTCTATCAGCAACGAAACCCATCTACTTGACGACCCGTTTATGGTTTTAGCAACACAAAATCCAATAGAACAGGAAGGTACATATCCGCTACCTGAGGCACAGGTTGATAGGTTCATTATGAAATTAAAAATAACATATCCCGACCGAAAAGAAGAAAAAGAAATTATAGAAAAGGTATCCTCAAATGCGTTTGGTGTTGTAAAAAAAGTTGTAAATCCTGACAGAATAAAAAAGGCACGCGAAACGGTTCGTATGGTTTATATGGATGAAAAAATAAAGGACTACATAGTTGATATTGTGCTTGCGACCAGAAATCCTGACGACTACAAAATCAAAGATTTAAAACATACAATTTTATACGGTGCATCACCGCGAGCGTCAATTTATCTCGCTGAAGTTGCAAGAAGTTATGCGTTTCTACAGGGTCGTGGCTATGTGACACCCGAAGATATAAAGAATGTCGCAATGGATATTTTAAGACACAGAATAATTTTAACATATGAGGCAGAAGCAGAAAATATTACATCAGAGGATATTGTGAAACGAATCCTTTCCGAAATAGAGGTTCCATAAAATAATGACTTCTACAACGCTTTAGCGTCGGTATAACGGTTTCAACCGCAACTAAAGTTGCGTAGAAGTAATAATATGTTGACTGGTGAGTTAATAAAAAAAATAAGAAAAATAGAAATCACAACAGGAAAATTTGTTAATGAGATTTTTGCTGGTGAGTATAAAAGTGTATTCAAAGGCAGAGGGATGGAATTCTCTGAAGTTCGTGAATATCAAGCTGGTGACGACATAAAGACAATTGACTGGAATGTTTCTGCACGATATGCTTCACTTTTTGTAAAGAAGTTTATTGAAGAACGCGAACTTACGATAATGTTGCTTATTGATATTTCTGGTTCTCAAAAGTTTGGTTCTAAAAAGTCAAAAATTGACCTGATTGCGGAGTTATGCGGGATTCTCGGTTTTTCTGCACTACAGAACAATGATAGAATAGGTGTTATATTTTTTTCGGATAAAATAGAAAAATTTATTCCGCCTAAGAAAGGTAAAATTCATTGTTTAAGAATTGTCAGCGAAGTTCTCTCACAAGAAGCAAAAGCACAAACGGATATTTATAATGCACTGGATTACTTAAACAGGGTGATTAAAAAGCGGGCAGTTGTTTTTCTATTGTCTGATTTTTTAGATGTTGGTTATGATAAACTATTAAAAGTTACATCTAAAAAACATGATTTGATACTTGTAAATATTAGTGACCAGATGGAATACGAAATCCCGAACTTTGGGATTTTTCATTTTGTAGATGCTGAAACAAACACTGATATCTATGTAGATGCAAAAGATTATTTTTTGCTGAAAAAATTTTCTGAAACAAAAAATAAAAACTTGGAATACCTTGAAAAACTATCTAAAAATATGGGGATTGATAAATTAAACCTCTATACTGATAAGGCATACATTTTGCCGTTGATAAATTTTTTTAAGATGCGAGAACGCAGATTACACAGATGAATTATAGATTACGCAGATTATCGTCTTGGATATTTTTCATTGGTTGTTTTGTGCAACCACTTTTATCCAATGTCTATATTTTAGGTTATACTGACAAAAAGAAAATAACAATTGGCGATAAGGTAAAACTGACGCTTATTCTAGAATATACAGATGGCGTAAAAATTAGTTCCTTTACACCAGAACAAAATCTTAAAAGTTTTGAAATCAAAGATTACAAAATTACAAAAGAAAGAAAAAAATATCTGTTATTCGGGCGATATAAAAAAAAATATGAGTATATTCTTGCTACATTCACAACCGGGATTTACGAGATAAAACCGTTCATTATAGATTTTATCACGCAAGACGGCAAACCAGCACAGAGCCAGACGAATCCCATCAGGATAGAAGTTACGAGTTTGCTGGATAAAGAAAGTGCGGCTGATATAAAAGACATCAAACCGCCTGTGAACTTGAAGCACCACCCTGTTTTTTATATTCTTGTTGCAGGTATCCCGATATTAGTTTTGCTGTGTTATTTTATTTATAAGTATCAATTACAGAAAAAGAATTTTGCACAAATTATTGATGAAATAGTAGACCCGTACTTGTATGCGACTGATGAACTCGCAAAACTGGAAAAAACGGATTTGATAAAAAGAGGGCTGGTGAAAGAATTTTATTTTCGGCTGACACAAATTGTTCGGATTTATTTATCGAAGATATTTTTAGTGAATATTATAGATATGACCACTTCTGAATCAATAAAAGCACTTCGTGAAAAATCTGTGGACAAAAAATTTCTAGTAATACTTCGTGAGTTTTTTGAATTTTCTGACCTTGTAAAATTTGCTAGATATATACCTGAAGAAAAAGACATAATCCAAAGTTTTGAAAATGCAAGAAATATAGTTGAAATGGTAAAACCAAAAGAAGGGAGTTTAGAGTTTAGAGTTTAGAGTTTAGAGTTTAGGGTTTAAAAATTATGCGGTTTTATTATCCGTATATTTTATTATTAATTCCGGTTTTTATCGGTACTGTTTTCTATCTTAAAAAAAGAAGAATTAAAAACGATTCAGGAATTATTTTTTCCGATATAAAAGTTTTTGCAACTCAAAAAATACCATTTGGCAAAAAAGTCGTTGATAACTTGAAAGTTGTTGCACTGATTCTGACGATATTTGCACTTGCGCGACCTCAAGGTGGCGAGAAGTCGGCAGAATTAACAAAAAAGGGGATTGATATAATGCTGTGTATTGATACCTCAACTTCTATGCGAGCAGAAGATTTTAAGCCACAAAACCGGCTGGATGCGGCAAAAGAGGTTGTCAAAAAATTTATTAAAAGTAGAAAAAACGACCGAATAGGTGTTGTTGTTTTTTCTGCAGTTGCATTTACGCAATGTCCATTAACAACCGACTACGGTTCTGTTTTGGATTTTATTGATAAAATAGAAATTGGTATGACACAGACAGATGGGACTGCAATTGGGACTGCAATTTTGACCGCTATTAACCGCTTAAAAGAAATACCATCAAAAAGCAAAATTGTAATTCTACTTACCGATGGTAGAAATAACATGGGCGAAGTGGATCCGATTACCGCAGCCCGTGCTGCATCATCATTCGGGATAAAAATTTATACAATAGGTGCAGCTGGGATTGGTGCATCACCATATCCTGTAGATGACCCTGTTTTTGGCAGAAGATATCACTGGCTTAAAGAAGATCTTGATGAGCCAACACTTTTACAAATCGCAAATGAAACCAGTGGCTTGTATTTCAGAGCAAAAGATAAATCATCGTTAGAAGAAATTTACAAAAAAATTGATACTATGGAAAAGACAGAATTCAAGGTTGAAGAATATACCGATTTCAACGAGCTCTACAGATGGTTTCTTATTTCTGCTGTAATACTTTTTCTGTTAGAAATTATCTTAAGAAATTTGGTTTATAAAACAGTGCCATAACTTTTCCTAAAAAATTATGGAATTTGCAGCAACAGTTTTTGTTTATTTTCTAATTCTTATTATTCCAGTAGTCATAATTTTAGAATATACCTCTGAAAAAAACAAACGGATATTTTTAAGGGAACTTTTTTCTACAGAAAATATCCAGAAGCTTTTTGTAAGATACGATTCCAGAATAATTGAGTTAAAAAAAGTTCTAAAAGTTATTGGCTTATTTTTTCTACTATTTGCGCTTACAGGTCCAAAATTTGGTGCAAAACTTGTTAAGATAAAAAAATACGGTGTGGATGTAATAATTGCAATTGATGTTTCAAAAAGTATGCTTGCTAATGATATTCAACCTAACCGACTTGAAAAAGCGAAACTGGAACTTCGCTCACTTATTGATAAACTTTCAGGCAATCGGCTTGGTATTATTGCGTTTGCAGGGAAACCGTTTTTACAGTGTCCGTTAACACTTGATACAGCAAGTTGTAAAATTTTTATGAACTCGCTAACCACTGAACTTATTCCTGTTCCGGGTACCGCAATTGGCGAAGCGATAGATTTAGCAGTAAAAAATTTTGTAAAAGAAGAACGGAAATATAAAGCACTTGTAATTCTAACCGATGGTGAAGACCACGAAAGCGACCCTGTGGCTTCTGCATTAGCAGCAAAAAAAGAAGGTATAAAAATTTTTACAATCGGATTTGGAACAACTCGTGGCGAGTTAATACCTGAACGGGATGAAACAGGGAATGTTGTTGGTTATAGAAAAAATAAAAAAGGTGAAACGATAATGACAAAATTAGATGAAGCAGCTTTACAAAAAATTGCATATCAAACCGATGGCAAGTATTATCAGGCAACTGATGGTGAGATAGAGGTTACGCGGATAGCAGACGATATTTCAGATATGGAGACAAAACAACTTAAAGCACAGAAGTTCGAACGTTATGAAGACAAATTTTATTATTTTGTAGCTATAGGACTGTTTCTTTTATTGGTTGAACTCTTTTTACCCGACGGGTTCAAGAAAAGAGTTTAGTATATGAAATCTGTGGTATTCAGAGAAAAATTCCTATTCGGAGTGAATCTATGGTTGTTTATGTTGGTTTTCTCAACAGGTCTGTATCCATCTGTGAGAAGTAATTTAGGTAAAGGCAACATTGCATTCAAAAAGGAAAAATATGATACTGCACTTGAAAAATACAAACAGGCAGAAACCGAAAAGCCCGATTTACCAGAAACAATGTTTAATCTTGGTAATGTCTATTACAAAACAGGTGCATATGAAGATGCACTAAAAAATTATGAAAAGGCAACATATTCAAAAGATATTAAATTACAGGCAAAAGCATACTACAATATAGGTAATACATTATTCAGATTAGGGAAGCTGCCTGAAGCCATACAACTTTATAAAAAGGCGCTGGAACTTTATCCCGACGATAGCGATGCAAAATTCAATATAGAATTTGTCCAGAAGAAATTGAAAGAGAATATTGACAAAAAGTTGAAACAGCAGGCGAAAAAAGAAGACAAAAAAACAAAGGAACAAGAAAACAAAAAAAAGGAAGAGCAAGATAAAGAAAAAAGCGAAGATAAACAACAGAAAATGTCAAAAGAGGATGCTAAACGACTGCTTGAATCAGCAGGTGAAGAAAAGAGACCTAAAGAAAAAGCGAATGTAAAAATGCCAGTGTTTGGAATGCCCGAAAAGGATTGGTAGATGAAAAAATCAGAAGTCAGAAATCAGAGGTCAGAAGTCAGAAGTCAGAGTCTTTCATCTGTCATCTTTCATCTGTCTTCTGTCTTCTTACTTCTTACTTCTTGCTTCTTACTTCTGTCTTGCCTTTATGCGGATATAAATATCCAGGCAACTGTTGACAGAAACACGGTTAATTTCGGCGAATCAATTACTCTGCAGGTCACCGTCGCCGGCGATGTTGCAAATATCCCTAAACCTGAACTTCCGCCGTTAGCCGATTTTAATGTTTATTCATCAGGCACTTCACAAAATATCTCGTTTGTTAATGGCAGAGTATCGGCATCTATAACATATAATTTTATCCTCTCACCGAATCGTGCTGGGAAATTCGCAATCGGACCTGTAAAATTGACCGTCAGTGGAAAAGATTATACAACTAACCCAATAAATATTGAAGTGTTAAGCGGACAATCGCAGAAACCTGTTGATACTCAACAATTCAAACTTGATGATGAAAAAGCACAAGGACTTTTTGTAACAGCCGAATTGGACAAAAGAAAATGTTTTGTTAATGAAGGAATAACCTATACATTCAGATTTTTTACTTCACGAAATCTGTTTTCAAATCCGGAATATAATCCGCCTAATTTCACCGGTTTTATTGTTGAAGATTTACCACCACAACGAAATTATCAAACAATTATTAACGGTAAAAGATACAATGTTATTGAGATAAAAACAAAATTGTTCCCAACTACCAGCGGAAAATATGCGCTTGGCTCGGCGTCCTTAAAAGCGAGTGTTCAGGATTTTACACGAGACCCGTTTAGCGGTTTTTTTGATGATGATTTTTTTAGAGGGTTTTTTGGTGGTGGCAAATCTGTCGTTGTTCAGTCAAAACCGCTATCTGTTGAGGTTCTACCATTGCCGACTGAAAATAAACCAGCCGATTTTTCAGGTGCTGTAGGCGCTTATAATATCAGCGCTTCTGTTGACAAAAAAGAAATAGAAGCAAACAATCCTGTGACGCTAACTGTTACAATTTCAGGTGAAGGTAATATAAAATCAATTCCGGAGCCGCAATTTCCCAGTATTATCGGTGTAAGAAAATATGATACGATTTCGTCAGTTAATATATCAAAAGCCAACTATAAAGTTACCGGCTCTAAAGTGTTTAAGACAGTACTCGTTCCCGACCGGGCTGGTAATCTGATAATCCCGGAGGTTGTTTTTTCGTATTTTAATCCTGAAAAAAAAGAATACCAGAAACTAAAAACACCAGTAGTTAATCTGAAAGTTTTACCGTCTAAAATATCAGCAGTCCCAACCCTGCCTGTGATTGCTTCCGGTATCAATATTGTCGGTCAGGATATAAGGTTTATAAAAACTGAATTGGACAAAAATATCAGTTGGAAATCTGAAAAAATTATCGCAGATGTATTGCTTGTTTGTTCGGTGTTGGTTTTTTTTGGTAGATTAGGATATAACAGATACAGATTTTTTGTTTCTAAAAATTACGAGTTTATTAGAAGTAAAAAGGCTTTTAAAAAGTTTGAAAAAAACATAAATAAAATTAAACATACTATTGATGTTAAAGAATTTTACGGGACTGTATTTGATTCAGTCGTAGAATATCTTTCTGATAAAACGAGTAGTAATCTGTCAGGCTTTACTTTTAGCGAGATTGAAAATGTATTAGCACAAAAAAATCTTGCTGTAACGGCTATAAAAAAAATTAGAGAACTACTTGAAAATGCTGATTTTATGAGATTTGCACCCTCGGTAGACAAAAATGTTAATTTGGCAACCGAGATAAAAAAAATAAAAAGTATTATTTCCGAGATTGAAAAAGAATGGGAAATATGAAAAAATTACAAATTTTTTTGTTGTTTTTAATCTGCAATCTGCAATCTGCAATCTGCAATCACCTCTATGCTGTTTCAGAAACTGAAATTTTTTCTACCGGCTGCGAGTTTTACAAAAAGAGCAACTATGAAAAAGCACTTGAACAGTTTTTAATAATTGAAAAATCGTATCCGTCTACAAACCTTTTTTATAATCTTGGCAACACCTATTTCCGACTGGGTAGAATTGGTTTAGCAATGGTCTATTATGAAAAAGCAAGAAAAATTTCGCCAGCGGATGACGATGTTAATTATAACATAAAGTTTATTGCACAACTGATAAAAGACCCGGATTACGAGCAATCACTGATTTCAAGGTTTAATATAAACAGGTTAAGATTATTATTTGCGATTTCGTTGTTTAGTTTTGTAGTTGTTATTTCTATAAAATTTGTTTATCCGTTTAAAAAAATGTTTTGGCTGGTTGTTGTATCAGTTTTATTTTTTGGTTTCTTTTCAGCACTCTATTTGATAAAATACCGTCAACAAGCCCGGCAGGAAGCAGTTGTTATCAATACCGCTGAGGTTAGGTCAGGACCTGATACTAATTTCAAGGTTAACTTTACCGTGCCGGAAGGTAAAAAGGTGATACTGTTAGGAACATCAGGCGAGGGGGGCGAGTGGTTAGAGATAGGCGTAAAATCACTCGGTGTTCGTGGCTGGGTAGAAAAAAAATATATTGAAATAATTTGATTGAAAAACTGCTGAAAATTATGTAAAATATCATTACCGAGCATACCCTGATTTCTATGCCACTTTAGTGGCAGTATAGAATAAGCGCTAAGTTTCGTAGAAGTTTCAGTATCGGTGGCACTGTAGTAATGGCAGGGTCTCCCTGCCTGATAGTCCTTATCCAATGATTCTTAGAGAAATTAAAATCAGTAATATAAAAGTTGGTGGTGAGGGTGGGAATCCTGTCGTTTTGATTGCAGGTCCCTGCGTGATTGAAACCGAAAAAAGTACCGCAGATATCGCAGAAAAATTAAAAGAGATTACGCAGAATCTAAAAATTCCATTTATTTTTAAGGCATCATATGATAAAGCAAACCGAACATCAATAAAATCATTCAGAGGTCCCGGGCTTAAAAAAGGGCTTAAGATTCTGGCAAAGGTTAAGCAAAAGTATAATATCCCAATTTTGGTTGATGTTCACTGCACTCACGATGTCCGGTTTGTAGCGGAAGTTGCGGATATAATTCAAATCCCTGCATATTTATGTCGGCAGACAGATTTGATAGTTACCGCCGCAAAAACCAATAAGACGATAAATATAAAGAAAGCACAATTTCTTGCACCAGCCGATATGAAAAATGTGATAGAAAAAATTGAATCTACCGGTAATAGAAAAATTTTGTTAACAGAACGTGGTACCTGTTTCGGTTACAACAATCTTGTAGTTGATTTCCGGTCTGTTGTGATACTGAAAAAGTTTGGTTATCCGGTTGTGTTTGATGCTACGCACAGTGTTCAACTTCCAGGCGGGCTTGGTGATAGAACCGGTGGACAGAAAGAATTTATTCTGCCATTATCAAAAGCGGCTATTGCCGTTGGCGTAGATGCACTTTTTTTAGAAGTCCATCCTGTGCCCGAAAAAGCACTTTCCGACGGCCCCAACTCAATAAAACTATCCGAATTGAAAAATTTTTTGTATGAGGTGCTGAAATGATTAAATGTTATAACTGTCAGATGGAGAACAAGGATTCTGCGAAATTCTGTAAGGGTTGTGGTGTGGATTTGACTTATATCCCGTGGCGACCGAGTTGGAAATGGCACTTAAAAGTTTTAGGAATAATCTATGCTATTGTGATTGTTTTGTTTTTTGTTGCCCGCTTTTTTCTTGATAAGTTTGACCGAAATTTACCAACTTGGGAATCAGAATATCCAATGTATGAAAAGACTGAACCAATGAAAAATGTAAAATGAAAAATGAAAAATTGAAGACTGAAAATAAATTCCATAATTTTACATTTTTAATTTATAATTTTTAGTTACCGTTTTTGGGAGGAAAAATGCGATGTTCAAATTGTGATGCAGAAGTAAGAGAAGGTTCAAGATACTGTGGAAATTGTGGGATGAATTTTGTGCTTACCACAGTAGCGTGGCTTTTAAGAAGAACACTTGCAGGCGCAATTGCGGGCTTAATTGGCTGGATTCTTTGTGCGCGGCTTTTTAATTTTGTCAATTTAGAAATTTCAGAAACCGTCAATGTCATATTAAGAATTATCGTCTCGTCAATATTTATTGGGATTGTTGTTGGCGTATTGGAGAAATCTACTGGCAAAATAATTTCAGGAATTTTGGGCGGGCTTATTGGTGGATTTATAGGCGGAATTATTGCGATATTTATTTTGAAAAACGATGTTCCTATGTGGTTGTTTATACCGGAAAAATCAAGTAATTTAGAGTTTTCGTTATACACTACTGCCAGTAGCGTTGCCTGGTTAATATCAGGTGCGTTTATAGGGCTTTTTACCGCTCAGCGCCGAAAACGGATTTCAGCATTTATCGGCGGTGCGTTAGGTGGTGCGATTGGCGGTGCGGTTGGTTGGGAATTATTTTTGCGGTTAAGATACGAGGCGACTACAACAGGTATGCTGGTAACTTCTGATGCTTTTTCTGGCGCGATTACCGCAGGAATTATATTTTTGTTTTTAGGAATGGCAGAACGGTTCACGCCCGGTGTTGATGAAAAAATTGCTGAAGAAGAAACAGTAATGATATGTGCAATCTGTAACAAAGAGACGCCTGTTAGCGGGTATTGTATCAACTGCGGGAATATTCTGAAAGCACCTCAAATCGCCAGTCCGAGACGCTATGGAGCGCTTTACCGGATCTCAAATGTTTTCCGATTCCTTGCTCGGTTCGTTTTGATTATCGGGCTGATTACAGCGCTTGGTTATTTTGTTATACTGCTTGCTAAAAGTATTTTTAGTTCGCTATTAGCAATGATTGGTATATCTGTGGGCTCGTATATGGTCTTTATTACATTTAATGCAATTGCCGAAACAATTTTATTGTTTTTAGATATAGAAAAAAACACGAGAAAGGCAGGTTAAAGGAAAAAGTGAAAAATTAAAAGATGAAAATTAAAAAAGCAATTCTAAATAAAGCAAAAAAAATAAAATTGATTGCTACAGATGTAGATGGTGTTTTAACTGACGGCAAAATCATTATATTAAACAACGGTGAAGAGATAAAATTCTGGGATACATACGACAGGTTTGCATTTACGCTATTAAAAAAATTTGCTAAAAATATCAAACTCGCCTGGATTACAGGTCGGCAAACACAGCAGGTTGAAAACAGGGCAAAAGAGGTCGGTATTCATTATCTGTATCAGAAATGTATGGATAAAATTTCAGCAATAAACGAGATATTAAAAAAAGAAAATCTAACAATAGATGAAATTGCGTTTATCGGCGATGATTTGGTTGACTTATCTGTAATTTTACAATCTGGTTTTTCTGCATGTCCTGAAAATGCGCCACCGGAAGTAAAAAGCCGGGTTGATTATGTAACAAATGCTGAAAGTGGCAAGGGTGTTTTCAGAGAGGTTGTTGAACTGATTTTTCAGGCACAGGGCATATGGGGCAAAGTTATAAAGTATTATACCACAGATACACAAAAATAAAAACTGAATCAGAACCGACACTGAAGTGTCGTAGAATTTCAGTTCTGGGGTCCCGAACCTGTTCAGGTTATCTTGTTGACGTATTTTTTTCGCTGTGGCTCGCTGTCACTGTGGTTATGCAATTTTCGTGTAGTAGAAAAGTTGAAAAAATTGTTATAAACGATTCGTTTCCTGACCAGGTTGTAAAAAATTTTTCAATAGATAAATATGAACTTGAAAACCAAAAATGGAATTTTGTCGCTGATAGAGGTGATATATACGAAAAAAGAAATAGTATCAATACAAAAAAAATAAAAATGACTTTTTACGAAAACAATAAAAAAATATCGTCTATCATCACAGCGGATAATGCGGGAATGCAGACAAAAACAGGCGATATTCAGGCTTCCGGGAATGTTGTAATTTTTTCGTTATCAAGAGCGACAACAATTTTTACAGAATCAATAAACTATTCTGAAAAAACTGGCAAGGTCTTATCTGATAGCCCTATCCGTCAGGAAAAACAGGATGTGACGATTACAGGTATCGGTTTAGAAGCGAATGCTGACCTATCAGATATAACAATTTTAAAAAATGTCAAAGTAATAAAAAAATGAAGATAAATAAAGTGGTTGAGTGGTTAAGTGGTTATGTGGTTATGTGTCTTTCACTTATTCACTTACTCACTTATTCACTTATTTACTGCCTCTATGCTGGTGAACAGGCAACAATCACCGGTGACCAGATGAAGATACTATCTAAAGGCGAGATTCTTGAATTTATTGGGAATGTAAAATTTACACAGCAGAACCTTACAATCTCTGCGGATAAAATGAAATCAAACGAAAAAACAAGTGTGATTTCAGGCACCGGAAATATCTATATCTGTTATTCCAGTGGCACATCCGTTACATATTCCTGGGGTGATGAAGCAGAATATAACAAAAATAACGGACAGGGTATTTTGAAAAAGAATGTAAAAGTAAAAAGAACATTAAGCCAGAACACAACAGATGTTATTGAATTAAAATGTGAAGAATTAGAGATTTTTGAGTTCGGCGACCGGTTCCATGCAATCCAAAATGTTAAAATTTCTCAATCGGAAACAGAAGCATTCAGTAAGGAAGCATTTTACGACCATAAAACAAACGAAATTTTACTTTTAGGCGGTCCACCAAAAATAGTCAGAACTGATGCCGATGGTGTTTCAGAGTACTCCGGTGACAAAATCGTGCTTGCAGTTGACAAAGAAACAGTTTCTATTATTGGTAATGTAAAAACCAAAATCGTAAGGTAATACATAGATGCAGTTAAAAAATTTGGTAAGCAAAAAAGTACTTGTTGTTGATGATGATGAAAATATTGTAGAACTGTTCAAGCATATTCTTTCAAGAGAAAACCTTACTGTTTTTGTTGCTTACGATGGAACAGAAGCGCTACTGAAAGTTGAAAATCTCAAGCCCGATATAATAATTCTTGATTTGATGTTGCCCAAGCAGGGTGGATTTCAGGTGCTAAAGAATCTTCAGCAAAACGAAACTACAAAAGAAATACCGGTTATGATTATTACCGGTAAATTTACCGACGGAACAACCTACGAGTTCTTAAAGTCGCAGCCGAATGTAAAAGGTTTTTACTCCAAGCCGATAGATATAGCGAACCTTGTTTTAGACATAAAAAAAGTTTTAGAAACCGAAAGGAGGAACAATGTTTAACAAAAAATGGGTTAGAACTGCGGTTACAGTAATTTTAACAGTAGTTGTAATGTATGTTATGATATATCTTGATGTCTGGTTTCGTGCAAGACATTCTTACCAAGAAGCAGAAAAAGCAGCCGCAAATAACGACTGGAAGATGGCATATGTGTGGTATCAAACTGCAGTTGAACAATTTTCACCGCCCAACTCAAAATGGGTAAAAATGTCAAAACAAAAAATGCCACAAGCTAAAGAAAAGTGGAAAGAGGATTTAAGAAAGAAAAAAATCCCGTTTGAAGATTATATGCTGGAATAAAACGCGAAACAAAACCCGAATGAAAACCAAATAATAACACCGAATATAACCGAATATTTGGTTTAATTCGGTTATTATTTGGTTATATTCGTGATGGAGCGAAAGCGAACAATGAAATATGTTATTATAGGAAACAGTGCGGCTGGCGTAACCGCTGCCGAGGTAATAAGGTCAACGGCTAAAAAAAGCGAGATTACGATTATCTCCGATGAGCGATTCGGACCTTATTGTCGCATTTTTACAAGCAGTTATATTGCAGGCGAAATAACAGAAAATGAAATGTTAATGCGACCCCGGAATTTCTATGATGAATTCAAAATCAAGCATTTACTTGGAAAAAAGGTCAAAACACTTTTTGTAAAAGAAAAAAAGATTCAAATTGATGATGGCAAAAAAATTTCTTACGATAAACTGCTAATAGCAACCGGCGCTACACCAACCTTTCCTGATATACCTGGAATAAAACTTAGCGGTGTGTTTGGTTTGAGAACTATTGAAGATGCTAATGCGATAGTTAAACGGATTGCAAAGACAAAAAGAGCAATAATTATCGGTGGTGGGCTTGTTTCTTGCAAAGCAGCTTATTCCTTAATAAAAAGAGGACTAAAAGTAACAATCGTTGTTGCTTCAAATCGGCTGCTTTCACAGATGCTTGATAACGAGGCTTCAGCAATAGTTCAAAAAAAAGCAGAATCATTAGGAATTGAAATAAAATTTAATACTGATGTAAAAGAGATTTTTGGCAAAGAATCTGTATCAGGTGTTATACTTAATGATGGTACGAAAATAATTTGCGAACTTGTAGTTGTCGGTAAAGGAGTGAAGCCCAACATTGATTTTCTTAAAGGTTCAGGTGTAAAAGTTGACCGCGGAGTAATTGTAGATAAATACCTCAATACAAACATCCCGGATATTTTTGCGGCAGGCGATGTTGCACAAGGATGGGATTCACTCTATGAAGATAACCGTATCAATGCTATGTGGCCTAATGCTGTTGTACAGGGAAAAATTGCCGGGCTAAATATGGCAGGTGAAAAAATTAGCTATGAAGGTGGATATGCGATGAATATCGGTGAATTTTTTGGTATCCCTGCGGTTTCTTTTGGTATTTCTCGTCCCAAAGAAGAAGGTTTCAAAGAGGTTGTTGTTAACACGGCAAATAAATATAAAAAATTTGTGCTTAAAGATGATAAATTAGTTGGCTATATCAATGTCGGCGATGTCACAGGCAGCGGGTTTATGAATAACTTAATTCTTTCAGAAAAAGATGTATCAGAAGAAAAATTTGCTGATATCAAACTCCGCAGATATAATATTCCCATTGCGCTAAGAAATCAGTATTTGTGAATATGGGACACAAAAGAAAGGATTTAAGAAGATGAAGAAACGATGTATTTGGACAAATAGAAAAAGTGATAACTTAAAAGAAATTATAGTAAAAGTGCCGAATAGAATTGGTTTAAAACCTCAGGAACGAACGTTTTATATTCTGCCAGAATACGAAAGTAATTTCAGAAGATTTGCAGAATATGTCACAAAATATGCTATTCTTTTCTTGCTACTTGTTCTCGGCTCAATCATTGCAATTATAATTTTTGGAACCGTTGGTATACAAACAGCATTTAATATTACCGTCATATTTCTTGGTGTGTTGACAATATTGTTCCCATTTGCAACACCAGAGACAGTGGCAATGTGTGGAGTAAGAATCTCAATCTGGTTAGCACGCGTCTGCGGGTTACTAGCGATTGGTTGTGGTATACTGTTATTACTCAAATGAAAAAAAAGGCAACTTATTGATAAGAATAATAGAATGATGCGAGGGCAAAGCCCGAAGCAATCTTAATATGGGATTGCCACGGTCACTTTCAGTGCCCTCGCAATGACATTTCAGAGGTGCGCTATGATTGGAGAAAATATGGTTGCTAAACTTGATGAAAAATTTTTTTTGACGGATGCACAGTTAAAAAATGAATTTGCTAAATGTGAATTCTGCGAGGAGAAACCTTGCAAGGATAAATGTCCCTGCGATTGCTCTGCAGCTGATTTCATTATGGCTGCCAGTATTTTTAGCAGTTCAGATATAAAACGGTCTGCGGCACAAATAATGAAAAATAATCCACTCGGTGGTGTGTGCGGGTTGGTCTGTCCTGACCGGTTCTGTATGGCTGCCTGTGTGCATAAAAAATTTGATTCTGCAGTTAATATCCCAGCAGTGCAGGCGACAATTGTAAAAAAAGCAAGAGAGTTAGGCGAAATAGCAGAATTTGTCAAGCCGAAATCAAATGGCAAAAAAGTGGCAATAATAGGTTCAGGTCCTGCTGGGTTAGGTGCTGCGTCACTACTCGGCACACTCGGTTACAAAGTTGATATCTACGAAAAAGAAAAAGTTGCTGGCGGAATGTGTAATCTTATCCCGGAATATCGGCTTACAAAAGAGATGCTTCAAGAAGATATAAAATTTCTAACATCGCTGGGTGATATAAATCTAAAATTGAATTCAGAGATAGAAAATCCGGATACATTGCTTGAAAAAACAGGTGGTTATGATGCAGTTCTCGTAGCAGTCGGGCTTACAGAACCAATCAAATTAGGTATAGAAAATGAAGACCTCGCTATTGTTGGTTTGGATTATTTAAGAAACCCAAAGAAATATAAATTTAAGAGCGAAGCGAATAGTAAAGTTGCAGTGATTGGTGGTGGTGCAACCGCAGCGGATTGTGCGATGATTGCGAAACTAAATGGTGCTACTAATGTTGAAATGATTGCATTAGAAACCGTCGGTGAAATGCCACTTACACCAAAAGAAATGAACGAACTTTTGGAAAACAATATAGAACTGACCGGCAGAACAAAAGTTGGTTCAATTCTTAAAAAAGGTAATGCTATCGCTGGCTTAAAAACAATCAAAGTATCACTACCTAAAGGTGTAAAGTTTAACCTCAAAGACATAAAAGAAATTCCTGATACCGAACAAACCCGAACGGATATATCAACAGTTATAGTAGCAATTGGTGCAAAAGCAAAATTGAATAACACGGATAATCCCACTGTCTTTTATTCAGGTGATTGTATTCAAGGACCAACAACTGTTGTAGAAGCAGTTGCTGCTGGTAAAAACGCAGCATTAGAAATTGATGCATTCGTAAATAATATTAAAAAACCAAAAATTGAGAATAAAGTAAAAAACACAACGGTGCTTAAAGGGTATGTTCATCTGCCTGTTTCACTTGAAACTGACTTTTTTGACAGAAAAATATCATCACCGTTTTTGCTTTCTGCTGCACCACCATCTGACGGTTACGAGCAGATGAAAAAAGGTTATGAAGCCGGCTGGTCTGGTGGGATAATGAAAACCGCATTTGATAATGTCCCAATCCATATCCCTGGTGAATATATGCATCTGTTTAATAATTTAACATATGGAAATTGCGATAATGTTTCAGGTCATCCGCTTGACAGGGTTTGCCGAGAAGTCCAGAAATTAGTTAAAGAATTTCCTGACCGGCTTACAATGGCTTCTACAGGCGGGCCTGTTACATGTAATGATGAAAACGATAAAAAAGGCTGGCAATCAAACACCAAAAAACTTGAAAATGCCGGTGTGATGGGAATTGAATACTCGCTTTCCTGCCCGCAGGGTGGCGATGGAACTGAAGGCGATATCGTCTCGCAGAATGCAGCATTAACTGCCAAAATTATTGACTGGATTATGGAGATAAGTAATCCTGAGATTCCGAAACTTTTCAAATTAACTGCAGCGGTTACCTCAATCGCAGTAATCATCAACGCAATAAAAAAAGTTTTTGCTAAATATCCAAATAAAAAAGCTGGTATTACACTTGCCAATACTTTCCCAACTTTGTGTATTAGACCGGGTAATAAAACAAATTGGGAAGAAGGAATTATTGTCGGGATGAGCGGTGAAGGGGTGTTACCAATAAGTTATTTAACTCTGGCAAATGTTTCACATTTAGGTGTTGCGGTTTCAGGCAATGGTGGACCTATGAATTACAAGGCAGCTTGTAACTTTCTTGCACTTGGCTGTAAAACGGTACAGTTCTGCACAATCGTAATGAAAAACGGGTACTCAATCTTTGACGAACTTGTTAGTGGGACAAGTTACCTGATGAAAGAACGCGGAATAAAATCAATGAAAGAACTAATAGGAATCGCACTGCCAAAGCCGATTACTGATTTTATGGCTCTATCACCGGTAAAAAAAATATCAACCTGTAATACAGATATATGTCTTTCCTGTGGGAACTGCACAAGATGTTCATATCAGGCAATCTCATTTGATAAAGATAAACATCCAGTAACCGACCCGGAAAAATGTATCGGTTGCAGTATCTGTGTTCAAAAATGTTTATCAGGCGCGTTGTCTATGCGAGATCGTACTGCTGAAGAAAAATCCGCATTGAAAGAAGCATAAAACTCATATAATTTTTTGGAGGGATTTTATGGCGCTTTCAGGGCTTGATATTTACAAACATCTGCCAAAAACAAATTGTAAAAAATGTGGATTCCCTACCTGTCTGGCATTTGCAATGGCACTCGCTGGAAAAAAAACTACGCTGGATAAATGTCCGGATGTAACTGAACAGGCAAAACAACTTTTAGAGTCCGCATCGCTTCCACCAATGGCAACAATCACAATTGGCGAAGGTGAAAAAAAAGTAGAAATCGGTGGCGAGACAGTGCTTTTCCGTCATGAAAAAACATTCTATCATCCAACAGCGATTGCTGTATCTGTCGCCGATAACGAGCCCAATCTTTCAACTAAAATAGAAAAAATAAAAAAACTTCAGTTTGAAAGAGTTGGAATGCTGGTTAGCATAGACCTTGTTGCGGTTAAAAATGTTTCAAATGATATATCAAAATTCGCAGATATATCAAAAGAACTTTCTGATAAAATAAAATTGCCTTTAATTCTTATTAGTGAAAATCCGACGGCAATAGATGAGGTGCTGAAAAATATTTCTCAAAAAAAACCACTGATTTATTGTGCAACTGAAAAGCAATCCGAACAAATGTTCGGATTGGCAAAAAAGTATAAAGTACCGATTTGCGTATATGGAGAAAATATTGAAAAACTTGTTTCACTTTCTCAAAAGGCATCTTCATCAGGTATTAAAGATATTGTGCTTGATTGCGGTTCTCGGGAACTATCAAAATGTGTGCAGGATTTTACACAAATCAGACGGCTGGCACTAAAAAAGAATTTTAGACCGCTTGGCTATCCTGTCCTTGCATTTGCCAAAGATATATTTGAAGCGTCAACATATATTACAAAATATGCGAACATACTTGTTGTAGAAACCGATAAAGTTGAAGATATCCTGCCGTTGATTACACTTCGGCTTAATATCTATACTGACCCGCAGAAACCTATAATGATGGAGCCCAAACTTTATACCATTGGCACACCTGATGCTCAATCACCTTTTTTAGTTACAACAAACTTTTCGTTAACATTTTTTACCGTCGTGCCTGAAGTAGAAAACTCAAAAATGCCTGCGTGGCTTCTGGTCTGTGATTCCGATGGTATGTCTGTTTTAACTGCTTGGGCTGCGGATAAGTTTAATGCTGAAATAGTTGATACCTGGATGAAAAAAACGGAAATTGCAAGTAAGGTCTCACATAAAAAAATAATCATTCCCGGATATGTCTCCGTGATGAGCGGGAAATTGGAAGATACTACCGGCTGGCAGGTTCTGGTTGGGCCTAAGGAAGCGTCAGGTATTCCAAAATATCTGAAAACTGTTTGGAAATAATTATGGAAAAATATAAAGACGAGATAGACGCCTTGCTGTTAGAAATAAAAACCAAAATGAAAACTGGTTTTGGTTATACCGAAGAAAAAATAACAAAACCCGGGAAATCTGATACTGATATTCGTGCTTTTGCAGTTGCAACAAATATTAAAAGAATCCTGTCAGATATAGTTAAAGAATTAGAAGACAAACTGATACAATGGTCAGATGAAATACAAAAAATTAAATCGCAACAAATTCAAATAACCCAAAAATTGGCAGAAGCAGAGACAAAAGTTAAAGAGATAGAAATACCATACAAACAGGAAATCACAGAGTTAATGACAAAAATTAAACATAAAGATATTGAAATCCAGAATCTCAAAACCCAGATTTTTGAAAATAACAAGCACTGGCAGGATGTATTTCAACTAAAAGAAGAAGAAATTAGGAAACTGGATAGACAGCGGGAAGAAATCCGAGTTGAAGCATTAGGGAAAATCAGAACTCGTGAAAAAGAGTTACAAGATAATTTTGATAAAGAGAAGGACTCACTGATAGATAAATTTGTTCAAAAAGAGAACCGCTGGCAGGAAGGTCTGCAGAACAGACAGCAAGAAATTGATGAACTACGCAAAGAATTAAACGAAACACATAAAAATCTCGGTATTATAATAAAAGAAAAAAGTGTGTTAGAAACAGAAATGTTACAGCAGAATTTTCAACTTCAAACCGAGTTGCAGAAAAAAGAGCAAACAATAAAATTACTGAACGACAAATTACAAATGGTTGAAATAGAGAGTTCGCAGTTAAAAAAAGAGTTTGAAAAAGAGAAAAGCTCGCTTATACAGGGTTTTGACGAAAAAGAAAAACAATTACAGACAGAATTAAACCGAGAGAAAAACGACTTGAACAGATTAGGTGCAATAATTTTAGCCGAGCGTGAGAAATATGATAGAGAAAAAGATGTAATTAATGACCAGTTTCAAGGGACGGTTCAACAGAAAGAACAGGAAATAGAAACATTAAAAAAACAGATAAAAGAAGTGCGTGAGACATTTAATAAAACATTAGAAGAACATGATAGAGATTGGCAGTTAAAAACGAACAAATTAGAGCAACAACGGGCAGAGTTAGATTTAGAACTAGTGCAAAAGGTTTCGCAATGGTGTGTAGAGCATGAAGCGAAAGAGAAAGAAATAAGCAATTTAAGCAAACGGATAGTAGAATTAGGGCAAGAGAATCAGACACTTTTACAGGAATTTAAGGAAAACGACGAACGCTGGCGAAAAGGGTTTGAAGAGAAAAAACAAACAATAGATGAGTTACGGAGTGAAATCAGTAAACTAAAAAAGACAATAGAAGAAAATATCAAACAAAAAGGTGAATTAGGAACCGAGATATTACAGAAAGATACACAGTTACAAATTGAACTTCAGAAACGAGACCAGATGCTCAAAACATTAGAAAACCAATTAAAAGAGTTAGAAACAACAGTAGAAAATAAAGAGGTAGAAATCTATACTCTGAAAAATCAAATGCTTGAAAATAATAGTCAGTTGGTTGCCAAACTTAACCTTAAAGAAGACGAAATAAAAAAATTAGAAACAGAAATGTTACAGCAGACCTTCCAACTTCAAACTGAGTTGCAAAAAAAAGACCTGACAATAAAACTGCTCAATGAGCAATTACAATCAAAAGATACCATCGTGCAGAGTTTTGAACAGAAGATAAAACAATTACAACAGGAAATAAAACATACCGACGAGGATTTAAACAAATTGGGCGGGATAATTTTGGTTGAACGAGAAAAAGCAACACAGTATCAAATAGAGAAAGAGGAAAAGGAACGAATAATAAATAGTTTCAAAAACAGAATAGATAATAATGAAAAAGAAAAATTAGCACTTATACAGGAGTTCAAGCAAAACGACGAACACTGGCGAAAAGAGTTTGAAGAAAAAAAGCAGACAATAAATGAATTAAGAGCAGAAATAAACAGATTAAAGAGTGTTGTAGAAAAAGATGTAACACAACAGAATGAATTAGAAGCAGTAATAATCCAGAAAGATGCTAATTGGCAAATTGAAATAGAAAAGCGCGAACAACTTCTCAAAACGGTTAAAGAACAATTACAGATAGAGCAAATGCAAATAATAAAACTGCGAGAATCCGCGAATGTTGAGAAGCAAAAATTTGAGCAAATGCTTATAAATCAACAGGCAGAAAACGAGAAACATATTGAAAAAACGAAACAGAAAGAACAGGAACTTCTAAACCGGCTCTCGCAGGTTGAAACCGAAACGGAAATATTACACAAGAAAATGAATGATGAGCGAATCTCACTGAATGAAAAGATATTTAATCTACAGCAAGAAAAACAACAGATACTACAAGAAAAAACTAATGAAATAGAAAAACTTGTCCGGCAAGGAATAGAGGAACAGAAAAAGATATTAAATAAGAAAATTGAGGAGTTAGAAAGCCAAACAGCATCACTTAAAAAACAAATAATGTTGACTGAAACAAACTGGCAGATTAAATATCAAACAGTACTTAAAGAAAACGAGATGTTAAAAAAACGACTGTTAGAATGGCAGGTAAAACAACAGGAAGAAGCCAAAAAAAAGGGTGATGTGGAGGGTAAGAAAAAAAACATATTTGATAAACTGTTCGGCGATTAAAAATTGCCGAATTACAAGAATTCAAAAAGTTTTGGTATTGAATACCATGTCCTGTACAATAAAGTTTTTGCCGTATAATAAAGAAATAACAGTTCCCGCTGAAACTGATTTGCTTACTGCTGCAATGATGGCAGGTATCCAGATTTATAACTCCTGCGGTGGCGAGGGTATTTGTGGCAGATGCAAGATAAAAATTACAAAAGGGCAGGTAATAAGTGATTCTGCAATCCTGTCTGATAAAGAAAAAAAAGACGGCTATGTCCTTGCCTGTAGAACAGTTTGTAAAGAAGATGATGGTGATATTGAAGTTTTTATCCCGGAAGAAACCCGTGTTGAAAAACCAGAAATTTTAACCCAAATTTATACACCTGCAGAAACCGCTAGAATTGAACCTGCTGTTTTTGAAGAAAAAGTGTTTGAATACAACCCGCTTTCAACCAAACTGTTTCTGAAACTACCGAAACCATCTTTAGATGATTCAACTGCTGACCTTGAACGGTTATTTAGAGAGATAAAAAAATCTAATATCATTAACCCTGTAATGCAGATGGGACTCGCTAATATAAAAAAATTGCCCGCACTTTTAAGATCACAGCCTCCATCCGATTTCCAAATCACTGTTACAGTCGGTAACCGGAATGGCACAACCGAAGTCGTGCTTGTTGAACCTGGCAATACATCTAAAAAAAATTTTGGTGTTGCAGTTGATATCGGAACTACTACAATCGTTTCGTATCTTGTTAATTTGAACACACAAGAGATTATCTCTGCGAAAGCAACCTATAACCCCCAGATTTCGTTTGGTGAAGATGTGATTACAAGAATAATTCAAGCGGGTCAACTTTCAGGACTTGACCGACTGCACCACACAGTTGTTGAGGTAATCAACGACCTTATTATTTCACATATTATTGAAAATAAAATACCACTTAACGATATAAACTGTATTGTCTGCGCAGGTAATACTACAATGATTCACTTGCTTCTAAAAGTTGACCCGTCAAATATCCGGCGGTCACCATATATACCTGTTGCAAACAATTTTCCTGTGCTCCGTGCTGCTGAGGTAGGTATAAAAATAAATCCAAGAGGGTTACTGGCAACTCTACCGAATATAGCATCATATATTGGTGGCGATATTACCGCCGGTGTCTTGGCAAGCGGTCTCGCTAATTTTTCACAACTTACACTTTTTGTTGATTTAGGTACCAATGGCGAAGTTGTGCTCGGTAACAAAGATTTTTTGGTATGTTGCTCTACATCTGCAGGACCTTGTTTTGAAGGTGGCGGGATAAAACACGGTATCCGAGCACAAGCAGGTGCGATAGAGAAATTCAAAATCCAAGCTCCAAGCCAGTCAGAACCAGAATTCAAAATTGAAACAATCGGTAACGAAAAACCAGTCGGTATCTGCGGCGCAGGGATAATTTCTGTTGTCGCTGAGCTTTTTACAAATGGCGTGATAGACAAATCCGGCAATTTTATAGAAACTGCGGTTCTCTCATCAAAGTATTTAAGAAAAACCGAAGATGAATTTGAGTTTTTTATCACCCCAAACATTTCAATAACTCAGGCGGATATAAAAAACCTGATTCATTCTAAAGGTGCGATTTTTACTGGCTGTGAACTGTTGCTAAAAAAAATGGGGGTTTCTTTCCACCAACTTGCACGGGTCATTATTGCAGGTGGGCTTGGAAATGCGCTTGATATTGAGAAATCAATAACACTCGGGCTATTGCCGGATTTGCCAAAAGAAAGATTTATATTCATCGGGAATGGTTCAATAACGGGTGCTAAAATGTGCCTGCTATCACAAAATGCAATGAAAAAAGCCCAAGAGATTGCACAAAAAATGACCTATATCGATTTAAGTGCTGACCCAGAATTTATGAATAATTATACCGCAGCCCTGTTTTTACCACATACAAATATGGAACTATTCCCGTCAGTAAGAATGGCGGGAAGGAGGAAGTAGGAAATGGTTTTAACTACTTTCTACCTGTCTCGCCCTGTCTTGCCGGCAGGCAGGTTTAGTACTGGTAACAAGTAAATTTTGCTGAAATTTGTAGTCGTGAATTTTCGATTTACGAATAAATAGTGATTAAAAACTTGATTTTAGGAGTTTAAATCTTAACAGAGTTCTGTTTGAGAATGTAAGCAAATGCTTACATTTGAATATTGGTCGTCGGTAATTTTTGATTTTTCAATTAGCCCAAATGGTCTAATTGAAATTTAGGATTTAGAATTTACTGTTATATCAGGAGTTACAATGGAGCAGGTTCTTGAAAAATGGCAAGGAAAAATTTATGAACTGACAATCGGCGCTATAAAAGAGGAAGGTGGAACACGGACTAAAAAAATCAAAATAGGTGGTAGCAATACACTGCCGTTCCTTTTTTTTGAAGGACAAATCCCTAATCTACCTGCAGTTGCTATGGAGGTCTGGGATGTTGAGCCAACTGATTGGCCTGATATTCTTAAAAATGAGTATGGTGATGTTTTGGAAAATCCAGTACAGTGGGCTAAAAAATGCGAGCAACTCGGTGCTGATTTGATATGTTTGCGATTAGAAAGTGCAAACCCAGACGGTAAAAACGCGGATGCATCTGAAGTAGCAAAAACAGTAAAAGATGTTTTGGCTGTTACTTCGGTTCCTTTAATAATCGTCGGCTGTGGGAATAATGAGAAAGACTCGTTGATTATTATGGATATAAGCCAGGCAGCAAAAGGTGAAAACTGCTTGTTCGGTATGGCAACCAAAGAAAATCATAAAACATTCGTTGCCGCTGCGCAGGCAGGTGGACATTCTTTAATTGCAGAGACACCGCTTGATATAAATCTTGAAAAACAGTTAAATATTTTGATTACCGATATAGGATTTTCAGCAGACAGAATTGTTATTCATCCTTCAACGGGTGGACTTGGTTACGGGTTTGAGTACTGCTATTCTATAATTGAACGAACACGGCTTGCTGCACTTGTGAATGACAAAATGATGGCACAACCAGTAATTACATTCATTGGTCAGGAAACATGGAAAACTAAAGAATGTAAAGCAGACGAAACCGAAAAGCCCGAGTGGGGAAATCTTGAAACAAGAGGTATTAACTGGGAAATCATAACTGCCTGCGGGTATATTCAAGCCGGCAGCGATATTCTCGTTATGAACCACCCTGCTGCAGTTAAAGAAATTAAAAATTATATTCACAAATTAATGCACTCCTGTCCGCAATGAGGAAGTGTAACCAAACTTATATTAAATTTAGAATTTAGAATTTAAAATTTGCCATTAATTTGGAGGGTGTATGAAACAGTTTTTAATCTGTGTAGTTTGTGTTGTGGGTTTGTGTAATTTTTTATTAGCCAAAAAAGTTGGTATGGTTAATTTAGATTCACTGCCCAAAACTATTTCACCTAATCAAGACGGGCTTTATGAAAAAACAAGATTTGTTACATCTGTTGATGTTGGCAAGATAAAGAAATGGGCACTTGAAATAAAGAACGATATAGGTGTTCCGGTAAAAACATTTTCAGGCGAAGAAACAATTCCAACTGTATTGGAATGGGATGGAACTGATGACAAAAATGCGGTTATGCCTGACGGTAAATATGTCTGCGTTATGACTATTGATGGCAAATATCCTGCACGGTCTAATGAACTCTGGCTAAATGTTGATACGATTGAACCTTTTGCTGGTATTTCCGTATCAACATTTGGTATATCGCCCAATAACGATAGTGTGGATGATTTTTGTGATTGTACTTTTATTGCCGACGACCCTTCTGGAATTTCACTCTGGCAGTTGTCAATTGTCAATTCTAAAGGGATAGATGTCATCTCTATGAAAGGAACAACAGATGTACCGAAAAATTTCAAATGGGATGGTAAAGACGATTATTACAAAAATGTCGTTCCAAATGATGTCTACAAAATAAAGTTGACCATATACGATGCTGCTGGGAATAAAGCGGAAGCCGAACCAGTTGAAGTAGTGGTTAATGTGCCTGAAAAAGTGGTAGTGCAGGAAGTAAAAACGATTGCGGTAAAAGAAGAGAAAAGAGGGCTGGTTGTGAATCTTGCCTCGTCAGTACTTTTTGATTCTGGTAAATCCGAATTAAAACCAACCGCTTTTACTCCACTGAACGAGGTTGTAAAGCTTATGCAGGATTATCCGGAAAACAAGGTTTTGATTGAGGGACATACTGATAGTTATGGTAGTAATGCATATAATAAAAAATTATCTGAAAAAAGGGCACAGGCGGTCTATAATATGTTAATCACAAAATATGATGTTGATAAAAGTCGTCTTCAAGTGATTGGTTATGGTGAAGAAAAACCAATCGCAGACAATAAAACTGCCGATGGCCGCGAACAGAACAGGCGGGTTGAAATAATAATCTTGAAAAAATAATGACAGGTATTAAGAAGTTTTTTTTAGCGTTCTTTTTAATACTGTTTTTTGTAATAGGTACTTCTATAGTTTTGGTAAAATTTTTTCTGCCATCAAAAGTACTAAAAAATTATGCTCAATTATGGATTTCAGAAATCATCGGCGGTAAAACAGAAATTAAAGAAGTATCGGCTAGTTTTCGTGGGTTTATATTAAACAATATAAAAATTATTTTTCCTGACAAATCCGATATAGTAATTAAAAAGGTAATAATTTCACCCATTTTTTTCCCTTTAGTCAGAAAACAGTTAACATTTAATAAAATAGAAATAATAAATCCTGTAATTCAGATAACAAAAGGTTTTAATTTAAACAAAAAATTTGTTTCACCGGGTTATACTCTACTAATAGGCGAACTGGTGGTTGAAAACGGCAGAATTGATTGGGCAAAACTTGACACCATCACCAATTTACACGGGATTATCAAAAATGTTTCATTTAACCGTTCTTTACCAATACAATTTTCGTTTAATGTCAATGATATTCCCGCTATGCTAAAAGCAGAATATAATTTTACAAAACAACAACTCCGGATACAAGAATTAGTTTTTAATAGTACCAAAAAAAATCTAGCTGTTACTGGGATTATTAAAAAATTATTTAATTTAAGTGAAATGAGTTTTAACCTGTATGCTAGAGGCAATGGTGAGTTGTTCAACAATATTTTTTTAGCCAGTTTATACAAGACAAAAATAGTAGTTTTTAAAAAAGCAAATATCAACTTAAACATTTATGGAGATCTGAAAAATTTAGAAATTAAAAATGAGAATCACTGAAAGCACTGAAAATACTGAAAAATGGCTACGAAGTTTCCTTTAATCTCTCAATTTCTATTTTCTTAATTTCTGTCGTTACAAAGGAGGTGAGCAAAAATGTTAGCAGTTCTCGGTGGTTTAGTTGCCGTAATAGTCGGTATCGTACTTTTGTTTGGAGGGCCGCTTTTCGGTCTTCCCGTTTATATGTGGGATGATTTCCTTGTTTGTCTGAAAGGAACAGTTTCTTCAGGACTTGTTCTTGGCGGAGTGCTTGCTATTATAGCGGGTATTTCAGCAGTCAAGGATAAAATGAAAGAAAAGGCTGAGGAAAAGAAATAATTGAAAATAACCCAACTTGGTGAGTTCGGCCTGATTGAAAAAATCAGAAAAAAAAAACTATCAAGCGGCACTCATAATGATAATGTAATAGTAAGTATAGGTGATGATTGTGCTGTTATAAAGAGCAAAAACGAAAACCTGCTTTTTACAACGGATACTCTTGTAGAAAATATCCATTTTTCCCAGAAGTATTACAGTTTTTTTGATATTGGATATAAAGCGTTATCGGTCAACCTGTCTGATATTGCCGCAATGGGTGGAGTGCCGCTTTACTGTCTTGTGACTGTTGGACTTCCGCCGTCTGTAAAAGTTGCTGGTATAGATGCACTCTATAAAGGGCTCAAAAAACTTGCCACAGAGTTCAATGTTGATATTATTGGCGGTGATACAGTAAAATCTCCTGCTTGTATAATAATTTCAATCACACTTATAGGAAAACAGAATTATGGCGCTGGTATTTTAAGAAGTGGTGCGAAACCGGGCGATATAATTTTTACTACCGGCACTTTTGGTGATTCTGCTGCAGGGCTGTATTTGTTGCAAAAGAAATTTAAAGGTTACGAAGAACTCAAAAAAAAGCACCTGCGACCTTACCCCAAAGTAAAAGAAGGGCTTTTTATTGCCAAAAGCGGGTTCGCTACAGCAATGATTGATTCTTCCGACGGATTTGATAAGTCGGTTCGGTTTATCTGTCAGGAATCAAAAGTTGGCTGTGAAATATATTTAGATAAAATTCCTGTTTCCACGTCTTTGAATGCTTTTACTTCACACTTCACACTCCACACTTCACACTTTGTCTTATTTGGTGGTGAAGAATACGAACTTCTCTTTACAGTTTCACCGTCTAAAAAATCATATTTTTGCAAAAGATTTTATGAGGTCGGCAAAATAACAAAAAACAGAAAAATTATCTATCTGGATTCTAATAATAAAAAAATTAGTTTACAGGATAACGGCTATGACCATTTCAAATAAAACCGAACAAATGTTCGGAAATACAAAACCGAACAAATGTTCGGAAATCAGATTTCTCTGCTTTTTAACATTTTTGCTTTTATTCCCATTTTATAATAAAGCAATTTCTTCTGATGCTATATTTTATATTTACACTGCCAGGCAGATTCTAAAGGAGCCAGCAAAACCGTTTAGTTTCACAATAAATTGTGCTGACAAAAATTATTCAGGATGGGATGTTGCTAATAATCCTCCGCTTATATCGTATTTTCTGGCAGGTGTTATAAAAATTTTCGGCGAAAATGAAAAAGCACTGCATTTGGCATTTCTTTGTTTTGCGATACTTTCCGTTGTGGGTATGTATTTTTTGGCGAGAAAGTTGAAAACAGATCCACTTTTTTCTGCGCTTCTTTTGATAGCAAGTCCTGCGTTTTTTGTAAATGCAACCGATATAATGCTGGATGTACCGCTGATTACATTTTCAGTATGGGGAATTTATTTTTGTATTCGTGAAAAATATTTAGGCTGGCTCCTGCTCGGGTTTACAATTTTAATAAAATTTGTAGCATTAATAAATCTCGGACTGCTTTTTGTTTGGTTTCTGCTGAATAAAACCCTGAAAAAAAATATCGGTTTTTTTATAATTCCGATTCTTTTTTTAGTTGCATGGTCATTACATAACAAATTTGTTTATAACGAACTCCAGATTCTGAAAAAATCAGTCAGTATTGGTATCTCTTTTGGGCTTGTAAAAGAAATCCCACTACTTACTTATATTGGTGGTGCTTTTGTTTTTCCATTGAGTATATTATGGTTAGGTTACCAGTTAAAAAAAAGTGCTGTCTGGCTTTTTTTAGTAGTTTTTGCAACAGGAACCTTTTTTTTTGATTTACTTGGATACACTAAACTACAAAATTTTCTTTTTGGACTTTTTAGCTCGTCAGCAATTCTTTTGTTTTTTGTTTTTATTCGCTCGCTTAAAAAATGGGATTATCAAAAAGAAATAATTTTTCTGGTGAGCTGGTTTTTTTTGTATCTATTTTTTTTTGTAGCAGTTTCAGCAATAATCGCAGTCAGGTATCTGTTACCACTTTTGCCGCCTGTAATTTTGCTTTTTGTAAAAATTTCAGACATATGCCTAAAACATAAAATATTTTTGATTACCACGGTTATTATCGGGCTTATTTTATCGTTTTTGATTGCACAATCAGATTATATTTTAGCCAATTCATATAGAAACATTTCAGAATATATCAAAAAAGGATACGCTGACAAAAGTGTCTATTTTACAGGACATCTTGGGTTTCAGTATTATATGGAAAGAAATGGATTTTATGCGGTAGAATCAGACAGTAAGAATTATGCGAGTGGTTCTTTGATTGTCTGCCCTGTTTTACCAGTTCCGCAGAAAATTCATCCTGTGATTGTTAAAAGATTAAAACTTGTTGAACAAAAGTATATACTAACGAAGAATCCATTCAAAACGATGAGTCCGTTAGCACAGGCAGGTTTTCACTTAAATATGTATGGGCTACTGCCGTATTCATTCTCAAGAATACCGGTAGAAAAATTTACAATTTACGAGATACGGTGACAAAAAAAAATATAAAAAATTTGGCTATTGTTACGATATTATTATCTGTAGGGATATTAAGGTTTAGTTTGCTTTCTACAACCTATCAATATCCTTCTGGCGAGGAAGCGATATATGGTTTGATAGCAAAAGAATTGGTTGAAACTGGCAAGACAACAATAAAGCCCTACAATGTTTCTTACGGTGGTGGTACTTTTATAGAGGCATTTCTAATTGCATTGTCATTCAAACTTTTTGGGACTGTATATGGGATTGTTTTGGGGAATTTTTTATGGCTTCTGCCCGGCTTTTGCAAGACGGAATTTTACGCCAAGAGGAAAAGATGTCACGGAAGTTATAAAATTTCAGAAATTGGCGATATTACGGTGATTCATAATCTTTCAAAACCAACGAGGCCAAGAGATGTCTTTAAGTAAAATAAATTTTCTAATACTTGTTTTAGCAATCCTGATGGTTGTATTGATATCACATAGAGCAGTTATAATTGATGAAGGTGTTTATCTTTATGCGGGCAAACTGGTTTCTGAAGGTAAAATTCCATATCTTGATTTTGCGCATGTTCAGGGCCCGTTATTTCCGGTTTTTTACGGATTACTCAATATTGTATTCGGGCAGGATATTTACATCAATAGAATCGTTACAACTTTGTTTGGTTTATCAGGACTTATATTCGGTGGTTTGATTGCCAAAAAACTCGGCGGCAAAACCGCTGAATCCATCTATTTTTTATTTTGTATAACTTCTATTTATATTCTCATACATTATATCGTAGTTTCAACATATGCAGTTACGGCATTTTTACTTTATTCGGCGGTGTTTTTTGCAGTATGTAAAAATAAAACCATATTGTCGTATTTGGTAATATTGTTCGTTTCCGCAATCCGTTTGAGTGTTTTAGTAATAATTCCGATTTTAGCCGCTTATTTGATAATAGAAAGTGAAAATAAGAAAAAAATAGTTTGGCTGTTATTCACAATTACGGTTATATTTTATTCCATTATTTTTTTACCTTTTATTCTTAAATCATCGGATGTATTTTTATATAATATACTTGGCGGGCATCTTGGTTCTATAAGTATGAAGCAAAGGATAATTACAATACTGGATACATTTCTTGCAAACTTAAAAGATTATACAGTTTTAGCGATTAGTTTTCTTATAAGTTGTATATATTTTCTTAAACGAAAAAATAAGCATTTGAGCAAAATTGTTTTCATTTTGCTGAGTTTTAGTGTATTATTTATTACGCATCTTTTTCCGATTAGTAATAGAGGAAGTTATTACAATGTTCTAAATATACCGTTTCTATTTATTGTTCTCGGCTATGTTTTTGCAAATGTATTCGGAAGAAAAAAATACATAGCGGTTGGACTAATAGTAGTCTTGCTACTGAATTTTGCGGAGCAGGTTGTTTTGGTAAATGAACATCATCTTTTGCAGAAAGAAAATCCGATAAAAAAAATTGATGAAGTTGCTGGCTATATCGCAGACAACACAAAAAAATCCGAAACGATTTTAACATTTTCCACTTTATTAGCGGTTCAATCGCGTCGTTTTATTCCGGATGAATTTACCGAAGATTGTTTCTCGCACAAGGTCGGCTGGTCAACCGATAAATGCAAACGGTATAAAAGAGTAAATAACGAAATTTTTGCGGACTATATTTCAGACCCGAAAATAAAATTGATTGCGATTGAAGATTTTGATATGCACAGATTCGGTTTGCAAAAAAAAGATATACTTGAAAAAATGGAAAAAAAAGGTTTTGTTTTTACAAAGAAATTTGAAGATTTCGGACAGTGGCATGATAATCTGTATATTTTTGTAAGACAATGAGAAATTTTATCTCAAATAAAGTTGAATCTACTGTAAAATTCGGCATTAAGTTAGCCCGAACACTTAAAAAAAAAGATATTGTATATCTTATTGGACCGCTCGGTGCTGGAAAAACTGTGCTTGTTCAAGGGATTTGTAAGGGGCTTAAAGTAAAAAATGTTGTCAATAGCCCATCGTTCAAAATTATAAATGAGTACAAAAGGAAATTTCAGGTTTATCATATTGATTTGTATCGTTTAAATTCGGCAAAAGAAATAAATGATTTAGGGCTTGACGAGTATATTTATGGTGACGGAATTACTTTAATTGAATGGGCAGAAAAATTAGGCAAAAAAAATCCGCCTAAAAAAAGAATTGAGATTAAGATTGAGATTAAGAATGAAAACACAAGAGAAATAAAATGGCAGCGGTATCAATAGTATTGTTATTTTTAATTTTTGTTTTGCATTTCAAAACAATTTTAATGTTCGGACTATTTTCAGCCCAGCAAGCTGGTGTCAATGATATTACAAAGATGTATTTCCCTGCACGTTTTTTCTTTGGTAATTCTCTGTATACAGGTGAATTTCCACTGTGGAATAATAATATATTTTTAGGTTTTCCTATTCATGCGGAAGGGCAGGGTGGCTTTCTTTATCCACTAAATATTCTTTTTGCGATTTTTCCGCAGTGGATTGCGTATAATTATGTATATGTTTTGCATATTTTTTTTGCAGGATTTTTTATGTACCTTTTTGTAAAAGAAGTAAAACTTAAAAAAATATCCGCAGTTTTAGCGGCAGTTATTTTCTGCCTTTCAGGTTTTTTTGCCTGCCATGCTGAACATATGAATTTATTAAATTCATGTATATGGATTCCATTAGGGTTTCTATTTATCATAAGAAAAAAGTATCTACTCTTGTCTGCCATTTTTGCGTTACAATTGTTATCAGGTTTCCCACAAATTGGGTATTATACCGGAATAGTTTTATTTTTCTGGTTGTTATTTAATACAAGAAAAATTAAAGATATACTTAATTTTCTATTATCGGCTGTTTTTGCAATTGAGATTGCGTTTTGCCAGGTTTTGCCTACGATTGAACTTATTCCACACTCTATACGGACTAAAGGTGTTGTATCTGCGGATATGTTTTCTTGGGGCTATTATGTAAAAGACCTTTTGTTATTTATTTATCCTTATATATTTGGTAATCCTGTACGAGGTACTTACAGATATTATCATAGCATTTTATATGAGAATTGTGCGTTTGTCGGAATTATGACACTTTTGCTGGTGATTATCGGATTTATAAAAAATAAAAAAGAAAAATTTGTCAAATTTTTTTATGGAATTGTTATCGGTATAATTCTCTTTTTACTTGTATTCCCGTTAATTTCCAAATTGGTTTCGTATATACCCTGCTTCAATTTTTTTCGTTTACCACAGCGTTTTCTGGTTTTTGTCGCATTTTCGCTTGCTATAGTTTCAGCATCCGGATTTCAGACACTAAAAAGATTTAAAATAATAGTTTTTTCAATCATTCTTTTAGAACTGATAAACTTTGGTTTTGATTTTAATAAGGTATTGAATCTGAACTATTTTTTACCACCTGCTTCAGTCAAGTTCTTAAGAAACGATAAAGAAAATCCAAAAGTTTTAGTGATAGATGATAGCAAGAAAGCGTGGATTAGAAACTATATTCTATCTACACAACCGGAAACCAATTATATATCGCAAAAAAGTTATCTGAACTATTTACCAGCAAATATAAATACAATTTTTAATATCAGTTCTATAAATATTTATTCACCACTTGCACCAGTTAACGAGTCAGAGTATTTAAAACTTGCTAAATCAACGGTAAAATATATTTTCTCATCATCTGTATTGAATGATAGAAGATTGGTATTGGTTGAAAAAATTTATTTACCGTTGTTTCTACCGGAATTGAAAATTTATTGCAATAACGATTATATTTCACACGCTATTTTTGTAGATAAAAAAACACAAAAAAAATTGCCTTTACAGTTTTTACAATATCAAGATAGTAAAATAGAAATAGAAAAAGATATAAATAAAGATGGCACAATTATTCTTTCGGATTATAACTATCCAGGCTGGCGAGTTTTTGTTGATGGTTTACCAGCACGAATAAAAGAAACAGATGTTTTAACCCGTGCTGTAAGTGTCAACCCCAACTCCAAAAAAATAGTTTTTATTTTTATGCCAGTATCTTTTACAATCGGAATTTTGGTTTCCATATTTTCAATTTTATTTTTCAGCAGAAAAATTTATAAACCCCGCCCCCTTCCTGAAATAAAACGAGAAGGATGCGTGAAAAACAATGGAGAAAGAGCTGAGTGAAAATACTTGCAATTGAAACATCGGGTAATACCTGTGGTGCTGCGCTGGTTTGTGATACCGAGATAATTACAGAGCAAAATATCTTTTTGCCAAAAAAATCGTCATCTAAAATTTTTGAGATTATTAATGGTATAACAAAAAAACACCGGTTTGATGCTGTTGCAGTTGATACAGGTCCTGGTTCTTTTACAGGTATAAGAATAGGTATTTCGTTAGCTCGTGTTTTCGGGCAGTTCTTAAAAATCCCAGTTGTTGGAATATCCAGTTTGGATTGTTTAGTATATTCAGCAATACAAGGAATAAATTTTACAAGCCGCATTTTCCCGATAGTTGACGCGTTTCGTGAAGAGGTCTATACAGCCCAATATACTGGCTTAAAGCGAGAAACGGAATACAAAATAGTAAAAATAAGCAATTTGGAAAAACTTGCTGGCAAAAAATCAGTGCTCGCAGGAGAACCTGAGATACTAAAAAAAATCGCAACAGAAACAAATTTTATGGAAACGAATTTTATTTGTGTCCAACAATTGGCTTCTACAGTTGGCTTTTTAGCATATAAAAAATTCAAGAAGAAGGAAAATATAACAGGTGGCTATGAAACCGTTTTGCCATTGTATATCAGACATGCATATGTTGATGAACAAAAAAAAATTAACAGATAGTTTAAATATCAGATTTGCTGCTCCCGGCGATATACCTGAAATAGTAAAAATTGAAAACGAAGCATATCCTGACCCGTGGACACCAAAAATGTTTTACAAAGAACTGCAACTTGAATTCTCATATTTTTTTGTAGTGACACTTTTTTCCAAAATTGTCGGCTATGTTGTGTTCTGGTGTATAGATGATGAAATACATCTTACAAATTTTACCGTCTCAAAAAATTATAGGCGCCAGGGTTTTGGGAAAACGATGTTGAAATATGTAATAGATTTTGTAAAATCATTTAATATAAAAAAAAATGGGAAGATATATCTTGAGGTCCGGGATACCAATCTACCTGCGATAACACTCTATAAAAACTTCGGGTTTAAAAAAATATGTATTCGTAAAAAATACTATTCAAATACCGACGATGCAGTAATTATGGCAAAAATCATATGAAAAAGTATTTTTACCTTTTACCTTTTACCTTTTACCTTTTACCTTTTACCTGTCTTCATTCTGCCCAATCCGATGCATACTATCATTATATTTTAGGCAATATCGCAGAACTGATGGGTGATTCTAAAAAAGCGATAGACGAGTATAAAAAATCTGCAGTGTATGATTCTGCTTCAATATATCTCAAAAAACAACTGCTGAGCCTCTATTTTCTAACAGGCGATATAAACTCCGCATCTGAACTGATTTCTGAAATAGCCAGACAGCAGCCTGAAGATAAATTAACAACTGAACTTATTGCCGAAATATCGGTTTATCAAAAAAAACCTGAAGATGCTATCTCTGCATATGAAAAAATTTTGTCAACAGAACCAGCAAATGAAAAAGCACTTTATAACCTGGCTGTTCTATATGCTGAAATTAAAAATTACGAAAAAGCAATTACATATTTTGAAAAATATCTTCAGTTACAGCCGGAATCACCAGAAATCTATGTAAGTATCGGAATTCTGTATCACAAACTTAATAAGCCCGTTGAAGCCGAATCGTATCTTAAAAAAGCATATGAGATGGACTCCAATTCTATTGTTCCATTGGTTGCGCTTGCTGGGATTTACGAAGAAAAAAAGGACTACAAAAAAGCAATTGAATTATACGAGAAATTACTTAATATCTTTCCTGAAGATACCGAACCTATGCTAAAAATTGCCGGGCTTTCAATTCTTAATAAGGATTTATTAACTGCTAAAAAATATCTGTTAAAAATAAAAGAAACTATTCCAACAAATCACTGGGTTGATTACTATCTTGGCTTGATTGCGCTTGATGAAAAAAAATATGATGAGGCACTAAAATATTTTGACCATTCAATTCATCTAAACAAAAAATTGCCTGAACCATACATACAGAAGGGCTATATTTTTACAATTTTAGAAAATACCAAACAGGCAGTAAAATCGTTTGAACAAGCAATCAGGTTAGGTTCTGAAAATCCGGATGTATATTTTTTTCTGGCGATGAATTACGAGGTTCTGAATAACTACAAGAAAGCAGAAAAATATCTTAACAAAGCACTCAAAATGGAGCCACAAAATGCTAAATATCATTTTGAACTCGGTGTGGTTTATGATAAACTGAAAAAATGGGCTTTGGCAGAGCAATCGTTTTTTAAGGTTATAGAAATAGATACAACCACTTCGCAGGCGTATAATTATCTTGGCTATACCTGGGCGGATAAGAATGTAAAACTTGTAGAAGCAGAACAGTTTATTAAACAAGCGTTAGAGTTAGAACCTGAAAATCCCGCATATATTGATTCGCTTGGCTGGGTGTATTATCGTCGGGCAGAATATGACGAGGCATTAAAATTGTTAAAAAAAGCATCTGAGAAATTGGATGACCCTATAATTTTTGACCATCTCGGCGATTGCTACTTATCTGTTGGCGATGTTCAGAATGCGGTTGACAACTGGGAAACCGCATTGTTATTAGAGTTAGAAAGAAATAAACTGATAGAAAACAAAATAAGAAAATATAAAAAAAATCTGGAATGGTCGTCGGAAATGGTAAAAAATCGTGCGTTAAAATGTTTCAAAAACCTGCAAGATATTGCCGGCTTTGTAAAAGCCACAACTAACTATAAAAACAAATCCTACAGTATCAATGGCCCGTTTTTCTTCAAGAAACCTAAACAACTCAGAGTAGAAATTTTAGGGCTGTTTTCAGTCCCGCAAGGGCTTATTCTATTACGACAGGGGACAATCGTGTATATTACACCATCTCAAACAATGTATGACTTAACTAGCGACTTTTGCTGGGTTAGAGATATTTTCAAGATTTTTGATACCGAATGTTTTGATGAACTGAATTTTGTGAATGAAGAAAAAAATCTTTATAGTTTTAAAAATAGTACTGTCAACTTAAAAATTGACAAGAAATCGCATACAATTACCGAACTGGAGTTTGACAACGGTTCTGTGATACAATTTGCCGACTATAAACCAGCCGGCAGAATAATTTTTCCGCATCGGCTTGATTTTAGTAATCCCACGCTTAATGTAAAAACTAACTTGTTGCTTAAAAAGTTGTATTTTAACCAGAACCTAAAAATTGATTTATTTAATCTGCCTGAGAAATAATGTTTTCACATCTGCATAACCATTTTATTGGCTCGTTTTCTGATAGTGCACTTCAACTTGAAGAAGGTATAAAAAAAGCAAAAACACTTGGACAGAACGCAATTGCAATAACCGAGCATGGCGAGATGCCGTTTATGTATGAGTTTTCGGATATTTGTAAAAAATATGGCATAAAACCGATTTTTGGAGTTGAAGTATATTTTGTTGATGATGCTAAAAAATCAATTTACAAAAAGGATAAAAGCAGATACCACCTGCTATTACTCGCTAAAAATCCTATCGGTTATAAGAATCTTGTATCACTTGTTTCAGATAGCTGGCTTGAGAATAACTATTATGAGAAACGCGGGCTTGTTGACTGGCAACTGCTGGAAAAATATTCTGATGGCTTGATTGCGACAACAAGTTGTTTTTTTAACCAGATATCACAGGTCTACATAAAGAGTGGTTTTCCGGAAGCCGAAAAAATTTTTTTAAGATACAAAAATATATTTCAAACAAATTTTTATGTTGAGATTGGGAAACACGGGATTACCGACGAGGAAATATCAAACAAAGCGCTTTTAGAACTTGCTAAAAAATACGATGTCAAGCCCGTTGCTACAAATGATGTGCATTATTTAGAGATTGATGATTGGCTTTCACACGATTTAGTTATAAAAACCAGATTTGATAAAATTTCATCGTTCAAAATTGATTCGCATCATTACTGGTTGAAATCAGAAAAAGAAATGCTGGATGCCGGGATGCCACAACAATTTTTAGATAATAGCCAGGAGATTGTTGATAAATGCGAGTTTCAATTGTCAGATATAGAACCGGTCCATTACAAAAATATTGAATCAGCCAACGATGAGATAAAATGCGGTGATGCAGCGTATCTATCAGAGTTGGAGTATATTGAAAATGCCCAAGCGGTTGAGTATGCTGAAAAAATTATCGGCAAAAACCATCCGGATATCAGTTATTATGCTCAGCGGATTACAGGTATTCCACGAAAAAACAAGCTGAATCCGGATAGGATTGTTTATCTACCGAGAATCAAGGAAAGAATACCGCTAAAAATTATTCATAACAAAATTGTTACTCAATTTACCGAAAAATCCTGTCAGCGTGCTGGTGCATCTGTTCAGGCAGTTATCCGTTCACCACTCGCCGAAGCACTCCTTAAAGCCCAGAAAGTACTAAAAAAAATTATTGAACCTGAATTACTCAATTGTAATCGGTAGCCGACGCTGAAGTGCCTTTTGTAGCCGATACTTCAGCCCCTTGTGGGCTTCAGTATCGGTGGCACTGAAGCATCGGCTACCACGAACAAAAAAGTTAGATGCATTTAGACGGTAGAAAACTTTCAACTGAGGCTTCCAGGCTAAACGAAAGAAACCCCAGAGGACACAGAAGATAGCGAGAAAAAAAGTATGTTCAGTGACTTCAGAGTATTCAGTGGTAAAGCCAATTCCGAGACGGTAAAACCTGCCTAATGTCCTTACCTTAAATATAAAAAAATTTACAAAACAAAAAAACTATTGACAAAAAGTAAAATATTCTATATACTAATAATAGAAAGTAAACTTTTCTCTAACAAGGGGGAAAAATGAGTAGAGTTATATCCTTTGCTGCAAAATTACCTCAGGATACAATCACTGAAATAAGAAAGTACTGTAAAGAAAAAGGCATTAAAATAGGGGTGTTTATTAGCCATGCTATTAAAGAAAAAATTGAACGAGAAGAGTTATTGGAAGATTCAGCGGATATGATGAAATTGCGATTTGAAGAATCTGCTGCTACACCGTTGGAGGATTATTTTGCAAAAAGAGGAGTATAAAGTATTACTTCTGCCTTCAGCACAACGGGATTTAGACGACATAAAAGATAAAAAAACGCTCGCCAAAATAAAAGCAGGTTTACTTGTATTAAAATCTGATTCTAGACCACGGGGTTGCAATAAACTTTTATCTCAGCAAGATGCTTATCGGATACGGTTCGGCAATTACAGATGCTGTTACAGAATTGATGATACTGCCAAGAGTATATTTGTTTACAGAATTAAGCATCGCAAAGAAGTGTATAGGTAAATTTTTAAAAAAATACTATTTTTATGGAGATTTTATGAAAATTGTTCTTGCATATTCAGGTGGGTTAGATACTTCGGTGATGATAAAATGGCTGAACGAAAATTATCATGCTGATGTGGTTGCCTGTATTGTTGATGTAGGTCAGCCCGACGAGGATTTATCAAAAATTTACAAAAAAGCGCTGCAAACAGGTGCTGTAAAAGCATATATTATAGACGCAAAAAAAGAATTTGTAGAAAAGTATATATTCCAGGCATTAAAAGCAAATGCGATTTACGAAGGAAAGTATTATTTAGCAACAGCACTTGCCAGACCGTTAATTGCTGAAAAGGTTATAGAAATTGCAAAAAAAGAAAAGGCGGATGCAGTTTCACACGGTGCAACAGGTAAAGGTAACGACCAGGTAAGGTTTGAACTTACATTCAAAGCGTTGCTGCCGTCTATAAAAATTATTGCCCCATGGCGGGAGTGGGAATTAAAATCAAGACAGGATGAATTACAATACGCTAAAAAACATAAGATACCAGTATCAGTTACTGCAGAGAAGCCGTATTCATCCGATGCGAATCTATGGCATATTTCATATGAAGGTGGTATTTTGGAAAATCCAGCAAACGCACCCGATGATAAAAAGGGGGGGATGTTCCAAATGACCGTTTCACCCGAACGGGCACCCAATAAACCGACAATCATAGATATCTATTTTGAAAAAGGTGTCCCGGTAAAGATCAACAACCAAAAATACGACTCTGTTAAAATAATCAAAAAGTTAAATGAACTCGGTGGCAAAAATGGTATTGGCAGATGTGATCTCGTTGAAAACCGGCTGGTTGGTATGAAGTCCCGAGGTGTTTATGAATGTCCTGCGGCGGTTATTTTGTATACTGTGCATAAAGAAATTGAATCGCTGGTGTTGGATAGAGAAACCTCGCATTTCAAAGAGATTCTGGCACAAAGATATTCAGAACTGATTTATTATGGCTTGTGGCATTCGCGGTTAAAGGAATCAATAGACGGATTTATAAACGAAACACAAAAAAATGTTTGTGGCTCTGTAAAATTGAAACTTTACAAAGGTAATTGCATTGTTTTAGGAAGAAGTTCGCCAAAATCACTTTACTGGGAAAAACTGTCTACATTTGAAGGGGGGGGAGAAAAAAATATCTACAACCAGAAAGATGCGGAGGGCTTTATAAATCTGTTCGGACTATCGCAGAAAGTTGAAGCGATTTTGAGAAATGGAAAATAAAAAAGCTGTCCTCAACAAGTTGAGGATTCCAATGTAGCCTACCCCTTAAGGGGTAGGCTACTGGAGTTGCGAACTTGTTCGGGTCAACTTGGAATTTAGAATTTGGAATTTGCTGTTAACAGGTATTATGGAACTAAAAAAGTTTGTCTCATCAATTTCTTACGATGTAAAACTTGCGAAGTATGATATTTTAGGGAGCATTGCGCATGTAAAAATGCTTGCTAAATGCAAAATTGTTACACAAAAAGAAGCCACAAAAATTATCAACGGGCTTAACTCAATCTTGAAAGATTTCAATGCTGGTAAATTAAGATTTACTGATGAAGATATTCATACTTCAATAGAGGTAGAACTCAAAAAAAGAATCGGTAATGTTGCTGGCAAAATGCATACTGCAAGAAGCAGAAATGACCAGGTGGCGCTTGATGAACGGCTTTATTTGAAAGACGAGATAAAGATAATTATTGAAAAAATAGATAAGGCAATCAGTATGCTCAAAAAAATTGCTCAAAAAAATTTAAATATAATTATGCCCGGATTTACACATCTGCAAAATGCACAGGCGGTATTATTCAGTCACTGGTTTCTCGCATATGTGTGGATGTTAAAACGGGATAAAGAACGGTTTTATGACTGCTATAAAAGGATTGATATCTGTCCGTTAGGTTCTGCAGCGTTTGCAGGAACAGAGTTCAATATTGACAGAAATTTTGTTGCCAGCCAGTTAGGATTCTCAAAAATTTCAGAAAACTCTGTGGATGCCGTTGCTGATAGAGATTTCATAATTGAGTTTTTGTTTGATTGCGCAGTAGTGTCAATGCATTGCTCACGGCTTGCTGAAGAAATTGTTATATGGTCTTCACAGCAGTTTGGATTTATAAAACTTTCAGCAAAATTTACAACAGGTTCATCTGTGATGCCGCAGAAACAAAACCCGGATTTTGCAGAACTTGTGAGAGCAAAAACAGGCAGAATTTACGGTAATTTAATTTCGTTTTTAACCGTTATGAAAGGGCTTCCGTTATCTTACAACAGGGATATGCAGGAAGATAAGGAACCGCTTTTTTCGTCTGCTGAGACAATAGAAAATATACTTGATATTTGTGCGGGAATGGTTTCAGAAATGAAACTTAACCCTGACAGAATGCTTTCTGCCTGTAAGAATGGCTTTATTCTTGCGACTGATATTGCTGATTATCTTGTTTGCAAAGGGCTTCCGTTTAGAACATCGCATAGTATTGTTGCTAAACTTGTGGATTATTGTATAAAAAACCAGAAAAAGTTTGATGACTTATCAATTACAGAATGGAAAAAATTTTCTGAAAAATTTGACAGGTCAGTTTTTGATATGTTAAACTTCAGGAAATCTGTTGAAAAAAGAAAATCCTACGGCGGCACATCGCTATCATCTGTAAAACAGCAACTTAAAAGATTATGAAAAAATTTTTTTACCTTTTACCTTTTACCTTTTACCTTTTACCTTTTACCTGTCTCTATTCCCAGCAACTTGTAGAAAGAGTTTTAACAGTTGACGATAGTGTTAATCTTGCGATTTCAAACAACCAGCAACTTCTATCCGCCCGACAGGATATAGAGATTGCCAGACAACGGCTGAAAGAAGCGCGGTCAATAATGTATCCGCAATTGGAGTTCAACGCCAACTATTCCAAATTCAAAGCCGAAAGCCCGCTGTTGATTTCGCCTATTTTGGGCAACACTATCCTGCCACAAAAAATTGAGCCACTGGTTGATAACATTGAAGATTATTATACAGCCAAAATTTCGCTCTATCAGATATTATGGAGTGGTGCCAAAATTTCTGCTACAAAGAAGTTTGCAGAAACAGAATTGAAATCGGCTGAAAGTGATTACGAGGTAATCAAAAACAAAACAGGCTCATCGGCTAAAAAAAATTTCTATACACTTCTATCAATCCAGAAAAAAGTTGAGATTTATAAAGCAACTATTGAAAAAATATCAAATAGAAAAAATGAGTCTTTAAACCCTAAAGACAGATTTATATCTGAAAAAAAAATTGAAAAAATAAAATCAGCAGAAACCAAAAACCAGAAAGAACTGGAACTGGCAGAAATTGATTTTCTTGATTCTATCGGGATAGAGTTAAATACGATATTCACAATCAAAGGCGAGTTAGAGCACAAAAAGGCTGTGGTAGACCTCAATAAATGCATTGCCTGGGCGCTTGAATATCGGCCTGAACTTAAAAAAACGCAACTTCAGGAACAGATGGATGCGCTTTCAGTAAACCTATCATTATCCGGCAGGTATCCTATAATTACACTCGGTGGCAACTATCAACTTGAAGATAGACAGTTGCCATTTGAAAAAAGAGCGTGGAATGCAACTATAAATTTTACACTACCGATATTTGATGGTTTTGGTCAGTTTGCCCGAATAAAACAAAAAAAGTACCAATATAGAAAAACACAGATTAACCGAGCAAGTATTACCGACTCAATCCAGGCCGAGGTAAGAAAATGTTTTGTTGATTACGAGTTTGCAGTTAAAAAGTTTGAACAAAAAACTAACGAAAAAGAACAACTTGCTACAACTGTAACAGATGAGGTATTAAAAGAACTTACATATCTTGAGTTTATTGAAATGTTAGAGACAGCGATGAATATCCAACTTGAATATATTGATGCATTGAAAGATGTTATAATCGCAAAAATCAATTTAGAAACCAGTATCGGCAAAATTATTGAATAAAAAATGTATCCTGTTCTTCGCAGTTTGAGATTTTACCTTTTACTTTTTACCTTTTACCTTTTACCTTTTACCTGCCTTTATGCTCAATCTGATAATTTATTAAGAGATTTATTATGGAAAGATTTTTTAGCATTGAACTCTAAGCGGCCTAAAATCGCGGTAGTATTAGGTGGTGGCGGCGCACGAGGTCTGAGTCATATCGGCGTCTTAAAGGTGCTTCAAGAAAATAATATACCGACTGATATTATTGTTGGTACCAGTGCCGGTGCGCTTGTTGGCGGGCTCTATGCGACAGGTATGGCGATAACTGATATAGAACGGATAGGGACTGATATTGGCTGGAATAAAATATCAAATCTTTCAGCAACTAAACTGCTAACACTTATTACTGCGGAATCGCTGTTAAGCACAGAAAAACTTGAAAAATATCTGGAAAAACATATCAGGCAAAAAAGGTTTGACGAGTTAAAAATTTCGTTTGCCTGTATCGCCTGTGATATAAAAACTGGTGAACGAATCGTTTTTAAGGAAGGCGAGGCAGCATTTGCAATGCGTGCTTCTGCAATAATCCCGGGTCTCTTTAAGCCGGTTGAATACCGACATCGGCTGCTTGTAGACGGCGGGTTGGTTGATAATCTACCGATTGATATCGCAAAAGTAATGGCTGCCGATTTTGTAATTGCTGTCTGGCCACAGGTAGATTATTCATTATTTAATATAGATAATGTTATGAAAACACTCATTCAGGCGATAAATATTCAAGCTGGATTCCTGGTATCTAATCAGATAAAAAATGCCGATTTTGTAATAATACCGAATATAAAAAATGTGAGTATGATAGAACTTGACAGGTCAGCAGAATGTATAGAGGCAGGGCTTGTTGCCACAAGAAGTAAGGCGAATGCTATCAAAGATAAAATACTTGAAAAGTTTATTGATAAAATAGTATTTCTAAAATGAAAAAATACTATTCTAATAGATGGATAGATGGTAAGATGGCTAGGTGGTTGGGCAATAGATTTTCCTTTCTATCTTTCCATCTTTCTATCTTTCCATCTCTCTATCTTTCCATCTTTCTATCTTTCTATCTTTCCATCTTTTTATATGCAGAATCAAAAAAAGAAAAAATTAGATTCTATATCTCTAAAGGTGATGAGTATTTAATGCGTGGCGAGTACAGTTATGCAATTACATTTTATACTGATGCCAAAAAAATTAAGAAAAAAAACCCGGTTGTCCTTCTAAAATTAGGGGAGGCATATCGCGGTGCTGATATGCATAATGAAGCGATTTTTGAATATAATAAAGCATTAAAATACGGCTCAAAAGATATACGGATTTATCTCGGGCTGGGTGCGGTTTATTATAAAAAATTGCTATACGAAAAGGCAGAAGAATACTATAAAAAAGTACTGCAACTTGATAACAGCAGTATTGAAGCATTAAACGGGCTTGCGGTTATTTATAAAAATACCGGGCGAGATAACGAAGCTATTGATTTATACAAAAGGGCGCTGGCACTATGTCCAACCGATAGTATAAAAAACAGTATTTTACAGTTGAATGTTTTAACTGGTAAATATGCTGAATCAGAACCATTTTTTACTACATCGTTTGATTCCCGAATTTTAGAAGGATATATTAATATGAAAAAAAATCCAGATATCGCAATTTCTAACTTTACAGCGGTGAATGCGCATTTTTTAGTTGCACTAACTTATCTAAAAAAGAATAATATCGCAGAAGCTAAAAAAAATCTGGCAGTTTTGTTAAATACCGAAGAAAACACGCTTTCTAAAAAACTTGCAATTGCTTTACAGAAATATATTGAATGACAAATTTCTCTATTACACAGATAAAACCAACATGCTAATCAGTGGTAACAGTTCAATTTTGCTGAAAACGTATGAATTGTAGTCGGTGATTTTTAATCACCGTTTTGGTTCTTTTCACCACGGAACCACTGAAAACACTGAAAAAAAGATTTATACCCGACTTCAGTCGGCAAAAAAAGATTCTGACAGGATTTACAGGATAAAAAGACAGCCACAGAAATACACAAGCCACAGAATCACACAGAAATACACAGAATTTAGATTTGAAAATATTTCAGTGAAATTCAGTAGCAAAAAATAAAATCCTGTTAATCTAGTCAAAAACAGGTTTCAGGGCGAAGCCCTGACTAACTTAAAAAGGATAAATATGCTAAAGTATGAAAACGGTTTGTTATTGATGGATGGTGTTTCAGTTTTAGAGATTGCAAATAAAGTTGGCACTCCAGTTTATATTTACAGCAAAAATAAAATTCTGGAAAATTATAAACTGCTTGATATCGCATTCTCAAAAACAAAACATATTATATGCTATGCAGTCAAGGCGAACGCTAATCCGAAACTATTAAAAATTCTTGCTAAAAACGGGTGTGGTTGTGATATTGTTTCATCTGGCGAGTTAAAACTTGCAATATCATGTGGTATCAGTTGTCAAAAAATAGTGTTTGCTGGTGTCGGGAAGAGAGATGATGAAATTAAAGAAGCAATCAAACAGGATATTTTAATGTTTAATGTTGAATCTATTCCGGAATTATACAAAATTAACAAAATTGCAAAATCAGTCGGCAGAATTGCGAGAATCTCGTTCAGAGTGAATCCGGATATAAATCCCAGAACACATCCGCATATTACAACAGGGCTTTTACATAACAAGTTTGGACTTTCATTTGAAGAAGCAAAAGAGGGCTATATTTTAGCAAAATCGCTTAAAAATATCAGTATCGTCGGACTTCATATTCATATTGGTTCCCAAATAACTGATTTAGACTCGTTTGTGCTTGCCTCCCGAAAAGTAGGATGCTATATTAAAAAACTTTCAGAAGACGGAATAAAACTGAAATATATTGATATGGGTGGTGGGCTTGGAATAAAATATAAGGATGAGAAAATAATCAATCCAACGGACTATGCAGATGCGATTATGTCAAACCTACCCCCAAAGCGTACCGTTATTTTAGAACCGGGCAGATTTATTGTCGGTGAATCCGGCATATTAGTGACAAGAATAATTTATATCAAAAAAACAGCAAAAAAGAATTTTTTAATAGTTGATGCTGGAATGAATGATTTACTCCGTCCTGCGATGTATAATGCATATCACGAAATAATCCCGATTGTAAGAAGAGAAGGGACAACACATAAATGGGATATTGTAGGACCTGTTTGCGAATCGTCGGATATTTTTGCAAAAGATAGAACAATACCGCCGGTTTTAGAAAATGATTTTCTTGCTATCTTATGCGCTGGTGCCTACGGGTATTCAATGTCGTCAAATTATAACCTGCGACCCCATCTTGTAGAAGTACTGGCTGAAGAAAAAAAGTGGGAGGTATTAAGAAAACGCGATAAAATTGGAATGTAAGCAAATGCTTACATTTTTAGACGACAAATATGAAAAAAAGTTTGAATCTTACAAAAATGTCGGGTAGCGGTAATAATTTTATTGTGATTGATAACAGAAAACCACTTGTAAGCAATCCGTCGGTATTCGCAAAAAAATACTGCCGCAGAGAAGATATAGACGGGCTTTTGCTTGTTGAAAAATCTTTGCGCCGAAATACTGATTTCAGAATGGTTTATTACAATTCTGATGGTAGTCACGCTGCTTTTTGCGGTAATGGTGCCAGATGTATAGCACTTTTTGCATACCTTAATAAAATTTCTTCAGCAAAAATGGTTTTTGAATCGGATGCTGGTTTGATTAATGCCGAAGTAAAAAAAAAATCAGTTGTAAAAATAAAGATGCCTGAACCCAAAAATTTTGGGTTAGATTTTTTGCTAAAAATAGCCGGCAAAAAGTTTGAAGCATCTTTTGCCGATACTGGCGTGCCACATACAGTAATTTTTGTTAAAGATATTAAAAATGTTGATGTTGAACATTTAGGCAGGGCTATCAGATGGCACAAGAGATTTCAGCCATCAGGCACAAATGTTAATTTCGTAAAAGTTTTAAGCAGAAATAAATTGCAAATCAGAACATATGAACGCGGTGTGGAAGCCGAGACACTCGCCTGTGGAACAGGTGTCGTTGCCTCAGCAATAATTTCTATCCTAAAAAAATATGTCTGTTCACCGGTCAATGTGCTTACTCAAGGCGGTGAAACGTTAAAAATATATTACAATGGCAGAACTGCCTTTTTTGAAGGTAAAGTCCATTACATTCTTTAAAAAGAGAATAATAAAAATGTAAGCAAATGCTTACATTTTTGATATCCACAAAATTGGTTGACATCTATTTCCTGTATCATTGCGAACCCGATGAATATCGGGAGACACACTGCTGCTCGTGGTTGCTCGCTTGTTTCGTGCTTACACTTCTTTTTAACCCAGAAATTTCAATTAAAAGCTTTCTACCGTCCTTTGCGGCTCCGATTTATCGGAGCGGCTACCTTGTTGGTTGGTAGCCGCAGGCTTCAGACTGTGTTATCTTGTTTTCTTTTTGACTACAGAAACTACAAAAAAAGTAATTGACAAAATTCAAAAAATTCTTTATAATTATAGTACCATAGTACCGAGCCGATGTAAGTATAGTTAAACGAAAATAGCAAATGTGGTTCTGTAACAGTTTGCAATTTCGGTAAGGTTTTATTCTACGAGGCTTTAGCATCGCCCCGTATTAGATACGGGGTAAAGTTTCGCAGAATAGTTCTATAAAAACTATATGCTATAAGCCAGAAGCTATTTGCTATTTTTGGAGGCTTGACTGCCGAAAAAAAAGGATTGAACAAAAAATGTCAAAACGAGAAATTATTATTATTATAGTTTCTGCCGCTTTCTTAATAGGGTTAGCGAGTGCTTTTTGTTTTGCAAATACTATCAATCCCAATTGCCCTAATGAAGTAAAACAGGCAATCAAGAATTGGGACAGCGGTCTGGATGAAAGAGATACCCAAAACCAGCAAGTAGCGAGTAGCGAGTTGCGAGTAGAAGGTTGTCATTCTGAACGGAGCGTCAGCGAAGTGAAGAATCCTGGTGTTAACACACAAGATTCTTCGCCTTCGGCTCAGAATGACAGGTCTCGAATCCCCGGCCTCGGACTTCGGACGCTTTTTTTGAGTTCACTCATCACACTGACATTCAATACACCGGTTCATTCACAAATCCTGGTTGTGAATTTGCTCCAGAAGTTATTCACAGTGGCTAAACACTATTTGAAGATTGCAGATTGCAGATTGCAGATTGCAGATTTAGCAGTTATATTTACGGTTTTAAAGAAATTTTTTGAAAAACTATTCTTGCTTCTTTTAGGTTTTGTTGTTTTACTTCCTTGTTTTTACTTATCACCTTATCACCTTATCACCTTATCACCTTGCCTTTACTACCGTTTCCACAACCTTCGGCTTTAATACCCGAACACCCGGCAGTTAATGTGATAACTAATAACCGATTACTTACAATGAATAAAAAATCTCAATATGTGAGTGATGGGTTATAAGTTATTATGGTTAAAAAGATTTCTATTGTTGTGCCTGTGCACAATGCTGGCGATGCCATTAAGCAGTGTTTAAGTGCAATTTATGTCCAGAATTATCCAGAATACGATGTGACGGTTGTTAATGATTGTTCGGAAGACGGTTTATCGGACAGATTGAAGGACTTCCCGTGTAAAATTATGAATTTAAGTAAGCGTTCCGGTGCATCCGTATCAAGAAACGAAGGTGCCAAAAATGCTGATGCAGAAGTAATACTTTTTCTTGACGCCGATGTTATGTTACAGAAAAATTGTTTGCACCGAATCGCCGAAATATATGAAAAATACCCGGAAACCGATGTTATACAGGGGGTTTATACGGAAGAAGCAGCCGATAACAATGTATCCACATTGACCAGAAATTATTACAAATACCATAAAATTGAAAAAATAAACCGTAGTCAGATTAACGGAATTAACAGTTACTGTTTTGCAATTAAAAAAAAGGTGTTTGAAAAGATAAATGGTTTTAATCCACAGTATGAAGGAGTTGAAGATGTTGAACTCGGTATGCGGCTGGTAAAAAACGGTTATAAGATTCTATTGGATAAAAATCTTCGTGTGAAACATTTGAAACGGTATACATTTACCAGACTTTTAAGAACTGATTACCGTAAAGTATACGCCAAAACGAATTTATTGTTGAATAATTATTTTAAACCGAAAACGGCAATACCAGAAAATTCTGTGGAGATAACTTATTCGCTGAACCCAAAGGAAAAAATGATGCCCGAATTTATCAGCATTTTTTTGTCGTTTTTGATTGCCGCTAGTGTTACCGGTGCGGCGTTATCCAAAAGCCAGTATTTCCTTTATGTGAGTATCGCATTGATTCTGTTATTTATTTTTCTGAATTTTGATTTTTTGAATCTTATCAGGAAAAGAAAAGGATTATTTATTTCTGTCGGCTGTTTTTTCGTATATTATTTTGAGATGCTGATAGCGCAGATGGCGATTTTCAGTACCCTGCTGATGTTTCCCATAAAAAAAAGATACTAATATGGCTGTTTCTGATAAAATACGATGGTCAAAAAAGATATTTTTGCATAATGGTGTTCTACCGGAACAGGTAACATTTTTTGTCACAAACAGATGTAATATGAACTGCCAGCATTGTTTCTACCGACAGAATTTGAACAAAGCAAATGTGGAGTTTACTTTAGATGAATTAAAAAGAATAATTCCCAGTTTAGGCAGGTTCAGTTTTTTGAGTTTGACTGGTGGTGAGCCGTTTTTAAGAGAGGATTTGTCAGAAATCGCTGGACTATTTGTTAACATAAACAAAGTTGCCAGAATTTCTATTCCGACCAACGGTTTTTTTACGGAGAAGATTTTTGATTCAACCCGAAAGATACTTAAGATTGCAGGTAAGACAAAAATTTTAGTTAAAATATCTATTGACGGCATTGGTGAAAAGCATGATAATATCAGAGCAATTGACGGTAGTTTTAATAAAGATATTGAAACATTTACTGTATTGAAAGGATTGAAACAGAAATATCCAAATTTTAAACTCGGTATCCTACTAACATTCTCAAAGTTGAATCAAGACACACTCAGCGATACTTATACATACATAAAAAATAATTTGTCACCGGATGTTGTTGGGTTAAACTTTAGCCGTAGAAATTTTACAGATAGCTCGACTAATGATATAAATATAGCGGATTATCAGAAATTGTATTTTCAGATTCTCAATGATTTGTTAAAAGAAAAAAAGAATGGATTCGGTTTTTACGAGTTTTATTCAGCATACAAGACAAAAATAAGCGAATTGGTTACTGAAATTGTGAATACGAAAAAATATCCGATTGATTGTTATGCCGGCAGATTAAGTACGGTAATAGATAGTTCGTTAGATGTATATCCCTGTGAATCTCTGGATAAGAAATTGGGTAATTTAAGGGATTATGATTACAATTTCAGGTCTCTGTGGTTTTCGGATGCAGCCGAAAAAACGAGAGAATACATAGCCGACGGCAGATGCTGGTGCACTAACGAATGTAACCTGCAGATAAATTCGTTTTTTAATATCAATCAGTTATTACCATTGATTATCAGAGCCATTATGATATAACGATAAAAGTATTTACCACTGAAGTACAGAATCACAGAAAGATAGAATTGATATCAGTAAGGCTACTTTCTACGCCACTTTAGTGGCGGTATAACCGAAACTAAAGTTTCGTAGAAATTTCGTGTTTTCGTGTTTTCGTGGTTAAATTAAAGAACTTAATAAAAAAGGATGGTGTTTGCTATGCGAGTAGCGCTAATTTTTCCGCCGTTTCATCATAGGAAATTTTCTGAAAACCTGAAAGTTGTAGACGAGGAATTCACTCTATCACCGCCGATTATTCTTGCCTATGTATCCTCGATTTTAGAGCATGCTGGGAATGATGTTATCTTAATAGATGCGCATGCACTCGGGTTATCAAAAGAGCAGGTCCTGAAAAAAATAAAAATGTTTAACACCAACCTGATTGCATTCCGGCTGGATACATACAATTTTCAGGAGACATTGGAATGGATACAGTATTTGAAACTCGCAACGGGATTGCCTGTGCTTGTCGGCGGGATAAATATGTCACTTTATCCGACTGAGACAATGTCGCATAAAGAGATTGATTTCGGGCTGATTGGCGAGGCGGTTCGCACATTACCGCAGTTTATTCGGAATTTAGAAAATTCAGAACCGTATCAAAATATTCCAGGGTTATGCTGGCGCGATAATAATGGTGGAGTTCATATCAATCCACCAGATACAGAACTGGTTAATTTTGATACTTATCCATTCCCGGCAAGACATCTTCTGCCGAACGACCGCTATCATTCTTTTGTTTCACAAAATAAGAATTTTACCGTTATGCTTACTTCTACCGGCTGCCCGTATAGATGCAGGTTCTGCGCAATCGCTGCACTAAACCATTACCGAGAGAGAACCTGGGAAAATGTTATCCGCGAAATAGAAGAATGTTATTATGATTATGGTGTAAGAGAGATTGACTTTTTTGATGCTACTTTTTTTGTGGACAAACAGAAATCTATCAAACTATTTCAGGAAATACGAAACCGGCATCTTGATATCCAATGGAGTTGCAGAACGCGAGTTGATGTTGTTGACGACGAAATCTTAAAAGAAGCATCTTTATCCGGTTGCAGGATGATTTTCTGGGGTATAGAATCCAGTTCGCAAAAGGTACTGAATGAAGTGAATAAAGGAATAACACACAACAGAACGGCGGTTGTTATAAAAACAGCTAAAAAATTCGGCATAAGAAATCTTGGATTCTTGATGATAGGCAACCCTGGCGATACGGAAGATACGGTAACCGATACAGTAAAATTCGCTAAAAAATTGGCGCTTGACTATGTTCAGATTTGTAGAACAATTGCGAAACCCGCTACCGAACTTCATAAACAACTGGTAAAAAATACAGGCACTGATTACTGGCGTGATTTTGTTTTGATGAAACTTGGCGAACAGCGAATCCCTACACCATGGGTAAGAATGAATCAAGCAAAAATAGAGAAACTATTAAAACGGGCATATTACAGTTTCTATTTCAGACCCGGCTATATTTTTCAAACGCTTCAACGAACAAAATCTTTCAGTGAACTGGCAAGATATATAAAAGTTGCTATCAGAATGGTTTTTCATTATTTTTATACGGATGTTAGTATTGCTATGGGCTCAAGGTTTATCCAAAAATTAGCCCATCAGCAGTTACATAAAAATATAATAACTGAACCTGTTACAAAAGTCGCTGTTGTTATCCCGGCATTCAACGAGCGAGACAATATACTCGGCTTATTGAAAAAAATTATTGTGTTGTACCCGTCAATTCGGATATATGTTGTTGACCATAATTCTACTGATGACACCGGTGTAGCAGTTCAACAATTCTCGGTTTTATATCCACAGGTACATCTTCTAAAAAGTAAAAAATATAATCACTGGAATGAAAGAGGTCTCGCGGTTAAAGCCGGTTTTTCAGCTGCATTATCTACAGGTGCGGAGACAATCATAGAGATGGATGCGGATTTATCGCATGACCCTGGCTATATTTCAGAATTTCTTTACTGGATACATTATTTTGATATAGTTATCGGCTCAAGATATGTCCCAGGTGGCGCCGAGACAGGCAGAAGTATTTTAAGAAAATCGGCAAGTTGGCTTGCCAATTTATATGTCAGGAATAAACTTAAACTTAACGGTATTTTTGATTGCACATCAGGATTCAGGTGTTACAGCCGTGGAGCAATTGAATCCATAAACATGGATTCAGTTCGGTCCGTTGAAGGCACATCAGTGCTTATAGAAACGGTCTATAAAGCGGTCAGAAACGGGTTAAAAATAAAAGAGATTCCAATAATCTATCACGACAGAATTTTCGGGAAGTCAAAGTTCACTTTAGGCGTTATGTTCAGAAGTTTAAAAACTGTTTCTGCTTTAAAGAGACCCTGACAGGATTAACAGGATAAAGTCAAAAGATATTTCTGACAGGATTTACAGGATTAAGTCAAAATCCAGTTAATCCTGTCAAAAAAAGTATGAAACTGAACGCAATAATAAATTCTGCTGTTTCTATTCTGAAAGTAAAAGCAGGGAAAAGGATTCCTGTTGCAGTTAGGATTCAACTGACCAATCGGTGCGACCACAAATGTCTTTATTGTGATATATGGCAGACAAAATCTGAAGAGATGACAACGGAGCAGGTTTTTGAACTGATCAGACAACTGAAAACTGCCGGAACAAAAAAAATTTCTTTCAGTGGTGGTGAGCCGCTTTTACGCAGTGATATAGGTGAAATTATTGACTATTGCAGGGCGTTGGATATCTCGCCTGAGATGAATTCCCGCGGTGCTGGGATTGAAACTAAAGTTCATAAAATTAAAAATCTGGACCTGCTTAAAGTGAGCATAAACGGTGATGAACAGACACACGATTTTTTATCCGGCAGAAAAGGCGCATTTACACAATCAATTAAAGCGATAGAAACCGCTATAAAACACGGTATAAAAACAACAATCGCTACAACCCTGACCAAACAAAATATTGAGCAGCTAGATTTTATACTTGGCTTGGCAAAAAAATATAAGACTATCGTTGCATTCCAGCCGTTAAAAAAATTCGGTTACGGTACAGATAATATAGAATCACTTTATCCCGAAAAAAGTAAATATCAAAAAGCGCTCTCAGAACTTATTGAACTAAAACAAAAAGGAAACGGATATATGAGGAATTCACTACTCGGACTTAAACATATCTTTTACTGGCCCGATTATCCAAAATTACACTGTGCTGCTGGTAAACTTTTCTGTATTGTTGATACCGACGGAACGGTCTATCCTTGTGACCGAATCTGCTATAAAACAGAACTGCCAAATTGGCTTAAGGTTGGCTTTAAGAATGCATTTGCTAATCTTCCGGAAGTTCGTTGTAGTGGTTGCGGCTTTTGCGGCTCGCTTGAGTTAAGTTTTTTACTTGCATTTAAGTTCGGCACAATCAAATCAGTACTGAATGTAATAAAAAAAGGAGGGTTGCCCTGCTATTTAACAGGGTAAAAAAAACTAATGGGAACGATTTTGTTTCTGGTTTTACACTTGGTTAAGGTGATAAATACGCCTTTTGATGCAGCAGTACTATGCGGATTGGTTTCATTAGACAGTTTGGTTGTAATACAGTTTCTTAAATTGAAAAAGAAATAAATCTCTGTGTTCGCTGTAGTATTGTCCGCTGATTACGCAGAAAAGCCGCAGAGTCCGCAGAAAGAGATAAAAATCTCTGCGTAATCTGCGGGTATTCTGCGGTTTCTGCGGGTTGCCGAGCGTTAGCGAGGCTTTTTTAACGATGACAAGTTATCTTAGGAAACGGCAGAAGAATCTTTTTACCAGATACCGGCTTCGTAAAAGAACCGAAAAAGTTTTAGGAATACTAAAAAAAAATTACAAACCGGGCTTACAGGTGCTTGATATTGGTGCGGCTGATGGCGAGATGTTAAGCAGGTTAAACGCTGAGTTACAGTTAAAAAAAGCAGTCGGAATAGAGCCCTCGGATGAACTTCGGTTAGCAAAAAAAGACACGTATATAGAACTTTTAGCCGGTTACGGTGAGAATCTTCCGTTTAATGAGAACGAGTTTGATATAGTTATTATCGCATCGGTAATTGAGCATGTGACCGATGTCCGAAAAGTGCTCTCAGAGAGTTATCGTGTGTTAAAAAAAAATGGACTGATTGTATTGACTGCGGTTGACCCGTTTCTTGATAAAATAGCTACTTTTTTAAGGTTCAAGCCGAACGACCATTTAAGGAGATATAATTTTAAGCAATTGAAAACACTGTTAGTTGAGAATAAATTCTATGTAAAATTAACTGAAAGGTTTGGACCGATATTCTATCAACTTGTTGTCGCCGAAAAGTAAAAAATGCAAAAAACCTATATCAATGTTTTACTTTTAGTGATTGTTTCAATATTGACTTTTGCAAATACATTAAGAAACCCATTTATGTGGGATGATGCAGGGCTTGTAGAACTGATTTCTCAACAGGATTATCAAAACCATCTGAAAAATCCGCTTTTTTTTCTTACACCTTCCTACTGGAAAAACTACCGCAAGTTTCACGATGTAGATGCATATGTCCCTGTGGCACCAATGCGGACTTTAGCATTAAGCATTGACTATAGAATCTGGAAATGGAAACCGTTTGGCTATCATTTGACTAATCTTTTATTCCATACCCTGAATGTCCTTTTAGTTTATTTCCTTGTTCGTATTCTTGTTAGTAGTTTACATTACACATTACACATTACACATTACACAGCATTTTTTACTGCTTTGTTATTTGCAACCCATCCTATGCATACGGAATCGGTTGCCTGGATAAAAAACAGGATTGATTTGATAACAGCAGTGTTCTATCTATCTTCGTTGATTTTGTTTGTGAAACACACGAAACAGACGCGGAACTTAAAACGCGGAACAGACGCAGAACAGAACACGGAACTGACACAAAATAGACCTTTCTTAATCTCTAAATATCTAATCTCTAATCTCTATCCTCTATTCTCTCTTTTCTGCTTCATTCTCGCACTGCTTTCTAAAGAAATCGCAGTAACATTGCCAGCAGTTCTTGTTTTGTATATCATCTGCTTTGTCCCACAAGAAAATAAAAAGAAACGAATAATTTCAACGCTACCATTCTGGCTGTTGACATTTTTGTATATCTATCTAGCACAGTTTGTAGTGAAGCCCGGGCTAAAACTGCCACTGATGGCTAAAATAGACCTATACTCAAATATACTTTTGGTATTCAAAACACTCGCCTGGTATCTTAAACTCTTGGTGTCGCCGTTTTCATTTAATGCGGATAGAGTCATAACAATACCGAAATTGCTTTTTGAGCCGACCAGTTTGATTTCACTGTTTGTCGTCGGCGGACTCGGTTTTGCCGCAGTAAAAGTTTTTAACTACTCAAAAGAACTCTCATTCTGTTTGTTCTGGTTCTTTGTTACAATTTTGCCGGTTTTAAACATAATATATCTTGCACCACGACCTTTGGCAGAACAGCGGCTCTATATCCCATCTATTGGGTTTTGTTTTCTTCTTGGCAAATTATTTGCTGATGGATTGCTTAAGAAAAAAAATTCAGAAAAAAAAATCCTGTTAATCCTGTCAGAAGTTGTTCTTTTGCTGCTCATATTCGCATATTCTTTTGCGACGGTAATGCGAAATTTTGACTGGCGTAATGAAATCGTATTCTGGCAGAAAACAGCCGAGAAATCACCGCTATCACCGCGAGCGAAAACCAATCTTGCAGAAGCATATATCAAACAGAACGAACACGATAAAGCACAGCAGATATTTGAAGATGTATTAAAAAATTATCCGGATTACCCGCCTGCGCATACAGGGCTTGGATTATTATTTTTTAACTCGGGCGATATTGAAAAGGCAGTAAAAGAGTTCCAAAAAGCCGGTCTGGTAGAATAAGATTCTGACAGGATTTACAGGATAAATAAAATCCTGTTAATCCCGTCAAAAGAAAGACAATGAAAAAAACAGATTTTGCTATTCTTGCGATTTTATCAATTCTGGTTTTTGCAGATACTGTCAGAGTGCCATTTATATGGGACGACGAAGCACAGGTAAAACAAAATGTATCAATAAGAACACCGACTATTTCTACATTTTTTAAACCTGCTTACTGGCAGGCATATAGAACAACATTGTCACCTGTAGAATTGCCATTAAAACCGCTCAGCCCAATCAGAATAATAAGTTATATGATTGACTATAAGCTCTGGGGACTTAATGCTGAAGGGTTTCATATAACAAACATTATTTTGCATATTGTAAATGTTATACTGGTATATCTTTTTTGCTGGTTGGTTTTTAGAAATAGAAATGTTGCGTTTTTTACAGGGCTTTTATTCGCCTGCCACCCAATGCATGTTGAAACTGTTGCCTGGATAAAAAATAGAATTGATTTGATTTGTTCTGTGTTCTATCTATCTTCATTGATTTTGTTTATTAAACACGCGGAACAGACGCGGAACTTAAAACACGGAACAGACGCCAAACAGAACACAGAACTGACACAAAATAGACCTTTCTTAATCTCTAAATCTCTAATCTCTAATCTCTATCCTCTATTCTCTATTCTCTGCTTCATTCTCGCACTGCTTTCAAAAGAAATGGCGGTTACATTACCGATGATTCTCATCCTTTATTATATCTGTTTTCAACCCAAAAACAACCTGTGGACAAAAAGTCAACAATCAAAAATCTTACTTAATGCAATAAAAAAAACGATACCTTACTGGCTTATAACAGTTGGTTATTTCTGTTTCCAGTTCTTTTATGTAAGAGCAGGTGAGGTTACAGGGCTGGTTTCTAAACTCGGTTTGGTTTCCCATATTGGGCTGGTAGGAAAAACAATCACCGTCTACCTGAAACTGTTACTTCTGCCTTTCAGGTTTACTGTAGAACATTTTTTATCTGAGCCGAAATCGGTTTCTGAGCCGGGCGTTTTGATAGCACTATCAACAATCCTGTTGTATATTTTGGTCTGTTATTTTTTATGGACAAAACGGCAACATGGACTGCTTTTCAGTTTGGTTTTTATACCGGTCACATTACTGCCTGTTTCAAATATTATGTATCTTGTTACAAGACCTGTTGCAGAACACCGACTCTATATTCCATCTATAGGGTTTTGTCTTATTCTTGGCAAATTATTTGCTGATGGAATTCTGACAGGATTTATCCGCCTGACGACCGTCGGGCAGGCAGGAAAAATTTCAACCACGAAGACACGAAACTCCGAAAAAAGTCTAAAACTTCGTGATTTCATAATTTCGTGGTTAAAAGAATTAAAAATCCTGTTAATCCTGTCAAAAATAGTTTTTTTGCTGCTTATATTCGCCTATTCTTATGCTTCTATGAAACGCAACCTGGATTGGCTTAGCCCGGTTCAACTATGGGAATCAACATTAAAACTATCCGCAGGTAATTTTAGAGCACATTATAATCTTGGCGTTTCGTATCTTCAAGCACTCAGGGAACAAGAAGCCTTAGCACAATTTGAATTAGCTAGTAAAATATTACCTGAAGATCCATTCCTGCAGGATGCGATTGGTGTTTTCTATATGGTTTATGGTAGTACTGATACCGCAATTGAGAAATTTAAATCCGCACTAAAAATTTATCCTGATTTTGATAACTCGCAAGCGAATCTCGGCTGGGCATATTACCTGAAAGGTGAGAAAGAAAAAGCGTTGCAATATATAAAAAAAGCGATAGAGATAAATCCTGAATTCCCATTACCACACAGGCATTTAGCACAAATTTATTGGGCGGACGGCAAAATTGAAGCAGCATTAATAGAGTATCGGATTGCATGTGAACTTATGCTTTATGGCTGGGAGATGCATAAGGAGTTTATTGAACTACTTGAGAAAACAAAGCGGTTTGATGAAGCAATTACCGAGTATAAAAGAGCGATAGAACTCAACCCTTATTTGATTGATGCGTATAATAATTTAGGGATTGTTTATGTTCAAAAAGGAATGTATAAAGAAGCGGAAGCATCATTCAAAAAGGTGTTGGAGATAAATCCAGCCGATTCTGCAGGTGTAAGAAACCTATCAACTGTTGAACGGATTATGGATAAATTAGAAAAAAATAAAAAATAGGACGCAGATGAACGCAGAATATCAGGATTTTAAATATAAAGAATTAACTGAGAAAATCATTAAAATTTTCTATAAAGTTTATAACAAATTAGGTTATGGATTTCTGGAAAAAGTCTATGAAAAAACAATGATGATTGAATTAGAGAAAGAGGAAATTCCTGCTATAGCTCAATATCCATTAACAGTTTTTTACGAACATCAGGTGGTAGGAGAATATTTATGTGATATACTTGTTGATAACAAAGTAATGGTGGAAATAAAAGCAAGAAAATGAACATCTGGATTTATCTGCGTAAATCTGCGTCCAATTAAAAATGAACTGAACTCGGAGTTTGATTTCCCGTCGGTATTCCGCGTCAGTTCCGCGTATCTGTTCCGCGTCTGTTTAGCGTTGTAAAAAAAAGTACTTGACAAAATGCCAAAAATTCTTTATAATTATAGTGGATGAAAAAAGTTAGGATTCCAACCGAAGCTATAAAAAAGTTATTATTACCTGAACTCGCGGAGTTAAAAAATGGTATAGGTGAACTCAATTATAAATTTGAATCTCAGTTTAGTGCTTTAAGGAGCGAGTTTAATGGATTAAAGAGCGAGTTCCAGGGATTAAGGAGCGAGTTCCAGGGTTTGCGTGATAAAGTTGATGGAGTAAGTAATAAAGTTGATGCGTTGAATTCAAAAGATGAAGTTATAAAAGTTTTGTTAGAAGAACTGAAAAAGAAATTGTAAAAAAACCGACAAAGGCGAATTCTATATCACAAATAGTGACTCACGAATAAAGGCAAATATCACGAAAAAGACACGAATAAACAGCATAACAGCTTTATTCGTGAAAATTCGTGATGATATTCGTGATGTGTTATTCGTGATATAGAAGGTGCAAAGCTATGCTCCTGTAATTACAGGACAGCAGGTTGCCGAATTGAGCGATTATTTATGTTGAGAAAATTAGCAATCATATTTTTTGTGGTTTTTGCCTTGTTAATAAGTGGAGGAACCACTTTTTGTTTTGCAAATACGCTCAATCCTAATTGTCCCGAGGAAGTAAAACAAGCAATCCAGAATTGGGCTGAAGGACTTGATGAACGAGATGTATCCAATGTCCAATGTCCAATGTCCAATGTCAATAAATCTCGGACTTCGGACTTCGGACTTCGGACGCTGTTTCTTACTTCGCTCATCACACTCACATTCAATACACCAATCCATTCGCAAATCCAACTTGTCCGTTCATTACAGAAGTTATTCGCAGTTGCGAAACATTATATCAGCGGTGAGCGGTTAGCGGTTAGCGGTCAGCGGTTAGTGGCGATATTTGTAACGCTAAAAAAGTATTTTGAAAAACTCTTCTTACTTCTTTTAGGCAAAGTAAACTTTGCTACTACATTTTTGTTTTTCCTTTTTTACCTTTTCACCTTCTCACTTTCTCACCATCTTTACTACCGTTTCCACAATCTCCGACTTTAATACTACAAACCCGGCATTCTTAAAATCAGTTTAGAGTTTAGAGTTTAGAGTTGTTAGTTTTTTAATGTCAACTATGAACTATTAACTGTGGACTGAATTTTTTTCGCGCGCGCGTGCGCATGCGTTCGGAAAAATAGAGGGTAGCAGAGAGAGATGAGAGGATAGGGAAATGGACAAAGTTAAAAGTTATCAGGAATTGAAAATATGGCAGAAAGGGATGGCTCTCACGGTAGAAATTTATAAAATTTGTGAAAATTACACTATTTGTCAGAGGACAAAGAAGAAAGTAAAAAGGTTCGGGAGCGGATTATAGAACTTCAAAAAATGATTTACACAATAATCAAAACCCTCTCCGCTCGTCTCTAATCTCTATATGCTACAATAAAATGGATAATTTACCTGACTGGTTATTGAATATAAAGAAATTATACCACTTTGTAGTGGCAGATTTACCTGCCCGTATTATCTCAAATTGTCTGTCATTGCGAGCGATAGCGAAGCAAGCTATGAGATTGCTTCAGTCACTTCGTTCCTTCGCAATGACAAAAAGAATAATAGAGACTGTCCCTATTTTGTTGGTTTTAATTTTTAATTTTACAGTTTTAAGTTTTAACTGTCAGAAAGTATGGGCGAGTGTGGTGGGTTCTGGGAATACGAAATGGTCTACGCAACGGCATGTGTTCAAAGGCAAAAACGGTTATTTTTATGTGTTTTATATTGATGCAGGACTTGAAGCATTCGCATACAAATCCAGCGCTGATGGTGCTGCCTGGTCAGATGCGACGGCTGTTTTCCCGCCGGGATCCTACCCTCAGGCAGATAATGCGAATGGTGCTATCTGGTACAATCAGAACGAACGAACATACGGGATGGTGTATGTAGTTGTAGGTAATAAAAACGTTACACCACCGGCACAGGGCGCTGGTGCTGCAGTTACATATGCGTATATCCAAGTAGGCATACTGTATGCAGATGGTACGATTACCTGGAAAGCATCACCGGTAACAGCAGCAATCGGTTGTACAAGCACCGCGTGGCTTTTTACAGGTGGCGCTGTGAATATCTGCAAGCATCCTGATCCTACCGCTGTAAAAGCACGAAATATAATAGTAGCGGTTGAAACGCATGATTCCGGTACGACATCTGCACTCTGGGCTATGGGTTCATATGGTGATGTTGACCCGGATGCTACACCACCAACCGTTGGAATGACACCAGCACCAGCTGGTGCGCTCGGCGCTCAGG
>JBFLWK010000001.1:61981-83525 GCA_040757695.1 Elusimicrobiota bacterium | reverse complement strand
GCACCGAATGTGTATAGTCTTTCGCCATGGAGTGCTGGCCAGGGCTGTCCTTACAGAAAAATCACAATGTATGCTGAGGCAGGTAAAGGTTTCATCGGTTGGTTTGGTAAGATAAGTGCTGATTTTGGTACAACCGGTATTATAGTTTCCTCCTGTACATATATCTCAGAAACACAAGCCGAAGCACATATAAAAGTACCGGATACTACAGCAAATGGCTGGTATAATGTGTATGCAATAAACCCTGATGGTCGGAAATCCAATGTATTAGTTTCATCATTCTGTGTTACTGCAGCAACCTCTGCGGTAAATTTCCCTTATGAGCCGATAACCTATTCTGATTTAATCACCGCGGTGACTGGTCAGTGTGGTGTTATGGCAATGACACCTGCTCCATTGGGTGACCTTACCACCGCGCAGGTCCGAATAAAACGGGTAACTGATGGTATGTACTGGACAGGGACTGGCTTTCTTGTTAGTGACCCGAATACATGGGTTAATGTTGATGGTGGTGGCAGCAAGACATGGTCATATACCGGCTGGACGACTTCTCAGCAGCAAGATGGTAAAACATACAAAATCTGGGCCCGGGCACAAACAACTGATGGTGGGAAATGTAAACCGATTGATGATGCTGATGCACCGGAGTTCACTTTTGACCTGAATCCGCCGCAAAGCGTAATAAATACACCAAATGTAGCGGACACACCACGGCTGAATGATAGTAATGATGACGAGATTTCAGGCACTGCAACCGATGCCGCAAGCGGTATAAACGAGGATACAACTGACCCCTATTCTGGTAGCGGTGTTGAACTGATGATGCAGGACCTGACACTTGGAACTTCATACTGGGACAAAAACGGTGTATTTGGCACACCTGAGGTATGGGTATCCTCACCGAGCCCTGTGTGGTTCAAGGTAAGTTATTCCGCAGGTAATTGGAGTTATGCTACTGTTGCAGGTCCTACACCGAAAGTATCAACAAATGTATGGACAAACTCGCATGACTACAAAGCGCATGCCAGAGCACAGGATAAAGTAGGCAGAAAGGAATGGGAAGAGGATCCGGACTGGCCTGATAGAGCGATAACATTTATTGTTGACTATCAAACACCAATCTCAACAATAACCTACCCGAGCGCTGCCAAAGAGTACTATAATTACGACCAACTGTCTACAATTTCAGGCACCTGCTGGGATAATGTTCTGAGTGGCAGTTTCAAGATGTATGTTAGGGTCTGGAAAGAGCCGAACCTGTATTTACAATCGTCTGCAACCTGGTGGGCTACGACTTCTGTCTGGAACGAGGTTACAGGCACATTCGGTGAACGAGTCGGGTCAACCTGGAAGGTTTGGCTTTCTACATATATATGGACAAACGGTACGCAATACCGAATTGATTGCAAGGCAAATGATGGTGTAAACGAAGAGCCGACACCCTGGCAGATACCTATAAGAGTAGAATGGGCTATTCCACAGGCGGCTATTACATTCCCGACTGGTGGTGCCCAAAATCAAAGTAATTTAGCAACTATTTCTGGTACTTCTAATAAAGATGTCTATTTCGGGACTGTTCAGGACTCCGGAATAGATAAGGTGAGATACTCATTAAAAGTATTAGATGCGAATGTCTACTGGAATAGCAGTAGCGGTAACTGGGAAAGCGGTGCTGAGATATATAATGTCGCTACAAATACTTGTAGTTGGGAGACCTGGTATGCTGTGATTCCTGCTAATAAATGGGCTGAGTATGATGGCTGGCAATGTGATTTCAAATGCTGTGTCTTGGATAATGCAGGTAACTATCAGCCACCACAATCTACAATGACCTTCCGAATAGATTTCTCTACACCTTCTTCTACACTTACAAACCCGCCACCAGACGCAAAGGCCGTTAATACCGCTACTTTAGCGACAATCAGTGGCTCTTCATATGACCTGCCGGACCCGCCAAGGCAATCTGATGTCTCGCAGGTCAATATAAGAATCCACTGGCTGATAGGTCCTACAACATATTTGAGTAACGGCGAGGTCTGGATGGAAACTGTCCAGGATATGAATGTCACCGGTGTTCATCCCTGGACAAGAACAGTTGGCTCCGGGAAATGGACTGAAAGCAATAAATATGAATTATGGACAAGATGTATTGATGGTGCGAATAATACTGAGAACTGGATTTGCCGCTCTACATTCACATATGATAATACAGTCCCGCAAAGTTATACTACATTCCCACAGGATGGCAACCGTTACAATTCCGTACCTACAATCTCAGGGACTGCATATGATGCTGTTGCTGTAAGGAAAGCAAGGGTAAGGATTTACCGTGTTTCTGATGGTGTCTGGTGGGACCCTGTGAATAACAACTGGGGCGGTACTGCTGATTCCTGGAAAACAGTTATAGATGACCCGAACCTGCCAGCCGGAACAACACAATGGCAGTATGTACCACCATCAACTATATGGGATGACGATGCTACCCCAGGTGACCCGCCAGTTCAGTACAAAATCAATGTCCAGGCAGAAGATAGAGTACCGTATGTAGAAGTAAGTTTCTCTACTATTACATTCACATATGATAAGCAGTTACCACTAACAGAAATAATACAGCCAGTACATCAATCATTCCAGAAGCAAGGTTCGCTTCCTACAATCTCTGGCAACTGCTCTTCTGATTCTGTAGCAGTGTATGTCTATTTAAGAGACCGCACATTCTCAGGTGATGTTACTAACCCATCTACATACTGGAATTTTGCAACTTCCGCGTGGGTACAGAATGCAGGATCTTTATGGCAGCAGACATATCTCGCAGGCACTATATGGTCAACCGGGACTGCTACATGGACACATCTCAGGAATTACGAAATCGGTTGCTACGCAAACGACCAGGCAACAAATACCGGTGATACTGTAATTTCAAAGTTCTGGTATGATACCGGTGTGCCTACATCTACTATATTAAACCCTGCGAATAATGTGACACTGGCATCTTTAACAACCATTTCAGGTACTGCATATGATACCGCAACAAATGAAAATACATTCAAAAACCAACTCACAGGTGATAGTGGTGGTGATATGCTTATCTCTATCAAATGTTCAGAAACGGGTGAGTACTTCACATATAATGAACCGGATAAATGGTCGGCTACAAGGCAATGGATAGGTATTTCGTCAGGTGTTACAATAAGCGGTTCTTTAGTTGGTAGTGAATGGCGTGATACCTATCAGGTATCGCCTTCTACAGGCTGGATGAATGATTATACATACCATATCTGGCGAAATGTAAAAGATGCTGCTAATAATTACGAAGATGATATATCTGCTCCTGTAAAATCAACCATAACATTCACAATAGATTTCGAGCGGCCTTTATCTGCACCTACTACACCGCAGGCAGATGTTATCTATGCCGCATATAAACTTGCTACAATCTCAGGCACCGCATCAGATAACCGGGGTTTGGATAATGTTAAAATCTGGCTTCGTAGAACTGATATTGCACCGCAGGATTACTGGAATGGTGTTGGCTGGGCAGATGAAGAAGCAGCCGCAGATGATTTAGAATGGCAGACCGCTGCTTCAAACCTACCCGGGAAAACTACTACATGGATTTATACTGGTATAACGTGGGTTGCAGGCGATTATAATCTTAAAACACGCGCAACTGACGATGTCGGCTGGCTTGAAAACTCTGCTTCTACTACTACAGGCGTTAATTTCAAAGTTGATATCTCATCACCAAATTCTACAGTGACATTACCGGTAGCAAACGAAGAATATAACAGTATTACACAACTCCAGGGTAATGCAACTGATGATAAATCCGGTATCCCCGCAAGCGGTGTTGAGTTCTGGCTACAGAATATAACGCTCGGGACAACTTACTGGCAAACAGGTGTCGGCTGGATTTCGCAAGCAAGCCCATTCTGGAATGGTGCCACTGTTGTCAGTCCTGATACTAATAATACCGCGTGGTATTACAATATCGCAAATACTAATTTTACAGACGGCTGTCAATACAGGGTTCAATCCAGAGCAAAAGATAACGCTGGGCTGCAACAAGAGCCGACCGTTACAAATACCTGCTGGTATGATACTACAATACCAACCGCTACTGTCACAGACCCTGCAGATAATACAGAAATATCACGCTGGACACAGGTAAAAGGTACATCGTTTGATAACTACCCCGGTGGCGGGCAAGACCGCGTAGAAGTGCAAATCATAGATAGAGGCACCAATAATGATGGCGATTATGCGTGGTGGTCTGAATGGAATAACGATTGGGTTACTGCTGCTTCAACCTGGTGTGTTACTTCCTGGACAATGTCAACAGGTACAGGCCCGTGGAAATGGGAAGAAGCTGCACCACCAGCATCAAAACTCGGCGCAAAGTATTACCGCGTCCTCGCAAAAGCGTATGATAAAGCCGGTAATTACCAATCAATATTATCTTCTACTACATTCAAATACGATACTGCAGCACCGCAATCCAAACTATTAGATGTTGTGGAATATGATGGTGCTAATAATAATACGTACACAGAAACATTATGGCAGCTCCATGGTGAAGCCTGGGCTGGTATACCTATAGATAATGTGAAGGTATCAATTTATGATAGAGGTCAAAGAAAATACTGGGATGATACTACCAGTAACTGGGGTGCTGCTGATGGTCCTGAATCCTGGTGTTCCTGTACAGGAAAAGAAAATTGGTATTACAGGAATGTTCCTCCTGAATGGTACACAGGAGCAACAGACCGGGATTGCCAGATAAAAACAAAAGCAGCAACTGCTGTAAAACCGGAGACAGAGGGTGCTGGAAAACGGGTATATGTAAAGCGAGGTAGTTGGTGCCGGTCCTGGGTTTCTACAGATACCGCTTACGGGCCTCAACACGGTGATTATTTCTCAACCAAAGATAAGATTTATATAAGAGCGGTTTATGGTAATTCTACAGAGATTAGTAGTGTAAAAATCAGGGTTTATAATATCTCTGATTCACCACCGGTAGAAATGACTGGTGGTTGGGAAACTGCTACACATGATGGTTATGAGATGTATGGTGGAGGGAATTTGTATGTCTATTATGCTACATATACTGTTACTTTTACCTGGACACCAAACAAAATCTATAAAATTATCACACAAACAGCATATAAGGGTGGAGAATATCCAGAAAAATTACCGGAGTTTGATGATGATGGTCTGCTTATCATAAACGACCCAACAGCGCCTACAATAGCGCTTACAAACCCACCTGCAAACGGTTACTACAGCAGTATGTCAACTATTTCAGGTACAATGTCGGATAACCTTGCAGGACCTAAACAAGTACAGATAAGAATCACTGACTTAACTACCTCAACTACATACTACTGGCATTACTGGACAACTTCAGGCACCTGGGAAACCGCTGACTACTGGGAAACAACAGCCGGGTATGTAACAATGCCGACAACAACAACCTATCGGTATGACAAAACAACCGGTGCATGGGCTGAAAAAGGTAAATATGGCATCCGTGCAAAAGTACAGGATAACGCACTCAACTGGTGTTCAGCAGAAGCATATTACGAATTCTATTACGATACTATTAAACCAACAACTACAGTTACATTCCCGGCAAACGATGGCGAAGCACAAGGATTCCCGCTTTTCTATGGTGGTTACTATGACAATTTACTTATAGATAAAATAGATATGAAACTACAGGATAAAGATAACAGTCAGTTCTGGCGTGATGATGATGGTGATGGCGTAGGCAGTTGGTCTGGTACTGAATACTGGGTACCATGCTACAATATCTGGTCTTCCTCATGGACATATCAGTATTCAAATAGCAATCCCAGTTTATCAGAATGGTATATCATAACCAGTCGTGCAAAAGATAAAGTACCAAATACAGAAGATGTATTCACCGTTGGTAGCAACTCAAATACATTCATTGTAGATATCACAGCACCACAACCGAAAATAGTAGTTCCGCTTACAGATAATGTTAATTTAGTTCGTAAAAACCTAATAACGATTTCAGGAACTATTTATGAATCCCGTAGTGTTGATAGAGTAAGGATTACACTGCAGAACCTTACATTAGGGACTTCGTTCTGGTCAGGTACACAATGGCTTGTAGGTGAGGTTAACGGCTCAACCTGGGTTGTATGCTCAAACTCCGGTGCCGCGCCTGATTTCTACTGGAGTTATGTAGTTGGTCAAGATACAATGACCTCCGGCTGTAAATACGAAGTTCGTGTCTGGGCAAAAGATGGTGCTGGGAACGAATCTGCAAGTTATACCGGCGGGACACCACCGGAGTATTATGTTGAAGCCGCAACACCAACTGTGAAACGGTTCATCCATGAGAATTCAGTACCGATATCTACCGTTACTATGCCTTCCGCAGGTTCGTATTCGCAACTACCATCAATTTCAGGGACATCAAAAGATTACCCAGAACCACCACTTAACAAAGCCGGTATCTATAAAGTTTACTGGCGGGTTTCAAACGATGCGGATACTCTGTCGTTTGTTAACTGGCAGACATCAGGCACCTGGCAAACAGGTAATTTTTATAATACCGGTTCCCAGGAAGCCGGTGGCTGGGATATCTGGAAATCATCGGCATATTCCAACCCATTTACAACAGATTACTGGTACCGGGTTAGATGTAAAGCAATAGATGATGCTGTTCTGCCGACTAACGAAGCAACTGGACAGGGTAATGCCGAAGCGGAGCATACTTCTTACGATGCACGTTTCCGCTGGGATGTAGGTGTGCCCGGCTCGGCTATAACACTACCGGATTCAGATTCAGCACCCGGCGGTGGCTCAAAACGAAGGTCTCAACTGACAAATATTTCAGGTACCGCAACAGATGATTACCCAAATGGTAAAATCAATTCCGATGGTGTAAAAGTATATATTCGTGTGATACCCGGTGGTGGTGATGGCGGTGTAGGAACGAATATAATGTGGGATGGTGATTCCTGGGAAGCAACACCAGCATCAGAAGATAACTGGTACAAGCTTAATTCAAGTTATGTCGGAGTCTCTTCCGGTAGTTGGACATATAACTTCTCAGTGATACCTACAACTTCCGGCTGGAAATATAATATATTAGCAAACGCATGGGATGCTGCAAATCCAGAAAACAAACAAGCAACTGCAAACTATGATACTAACCTTTCGTCAAGAACATTTATATGGGACCAGCAGAAACCGGTTTCTGCGGTTACATGGCCGAATGTAACATATGTTTCTTCATTAGGTACTATTTCAGGTACTTCGTCGTTTGATACCGCGATAGAAGCCGGTGGTGTCAATTTGAAAGTTAAACGAATGACTGATGACTGGATATGGACACCTACCGGCTGGCAGTCAGGTGGTTCCGGTGTTGATTTAACACCAACCGATTCCGGTGGTGAATCCGCGGATAAGTGGCAGTATTATTCGTTATCGTTGATTGATTCGTTACAGACAGGCACATCATACCAGTTCATAACAAAAGCAAGAGATAATGCACTTCCGTCAGGTAATAATGAAGATGAAACTGTAAAATATACTATCTGGTATGATACAGTGCCTGCACAATCAGTAATAACCTATCCAACACACGATTCTGAAACAACCGCAAACCCGACTATTTCAGGAACCTGCTCGGATAATCTCGCAGGTGTAGCAAAAATAAAGATAAAAATCCAGGATGATTACACCACCGGTGGTGGTTCTTCGTGGGATGGAACAATACCCGAGTGGAATGCAAATGATAACTGGAACGATGCCAATTTCGGCTACAATGCAACCTTAGGATATTCAACCTGGACATATGTCTATAGTGGTGCCGGACTTTCTGATTGGTACTGGGTAATGTCAAGGGCATCAGATACCGCAGTACCTTCTAATGTCCAGTCTTCGTTTGTAGTAGGAACTTCATCTAACAGGTTCATTGCAGACCTGACCGCACCGACGAACTTGAAGTTCACAGTGCCTAATTTAGATAATCAAGATATAGCGAGAAAGGATATATTGACATTCAGTGGCTCTTCAAAAGACAACCGGTCACATTATTTAGTTCAGATGACACTCCAGGACTTAACCTGGGGCACAAGTTTCTGGAGTGGGAGTCAATGGCTTGCAGGTGCTGTCAATGGTTCTACTCGTGTTGTCTGTAACAAGAGTGGTAGTGGAACAGAGATAACATTTGACTATTCTGTTGGTGCCTCAACAATGGTATCCGGGCATAAATACGAGGTGCGTGTCTGGGCAAGAGATAATGCCGGGAACTGGACAGCTAATTATGGTGATTATCTTCAAGGTGCAACCGATACCGTAAAGCGGTTCTGGTATGAGTCCACCGAGCCGAATTCGGTAATACTGAGCCAAACTGAAGGTCAACGGTATTCTTCATTGACAACGATTTCCGGTACTGCGGAAGATACTGGCGCTACACCGTATAATGCCGGTGTAGCGGATTTATCTGATGGTGGTATCAAGATACAGATCTCCAACTCAGATGATAGCAAGTTCTATTTCCGCTGGGCATCATCCGGCACGATGCAGGCATCTGGTACAGGGAATTACTTCACAGTTGGCGAGTTTGCGGCACCACCGGTGTGGTCTACTGCTGCGCTTGCTGCCTGCGCAGATTTTATTGATGATGCTCAATACATAATCAGAGTAAAAGCGAAAGATAAAGCACGACCTTCAGCAAATGATACCGTTACTAACTCAGGAAATGAAGAAGTAACAATCTCATCAATAAACTTTATCTGGGATAGTCAAGCACCGAAAGTATTCACAACCAACCCGCAAGATAATGCCGGCCGGAAAAACACACTGGCAACCATCTCCGGTACCTGCGTGGATAACAACACTGTTGATAATCCTAAGGGCAAAATGGCAACCTCAAATACTGTAGAGTTGAATATAGTTGATATAGATGGTGGGCCTGCAACCTGGAAAGGTAATGGTTGGGAAACCGGCGATAACCCCAACACCTGGGTTTCTACAAGCACATTTGTTGGGTATTCAAGTGGTACCTGGAGTTATGGAATCACGGACTCTACCTGGACAAGTGGGCATCAGTACAGGATCCGTGTTCGCGTAAAAGATGCCACATTACCATCACCAGGTTTGTATTCCAGTGTTTGTGTATCTACATTCACATATGATACTGCCCGGCCTGAGTCTGCAGTGAGTTATCCCGCAACCTCGCCGGCATATCTGAAGACATTCGGAACAATCAGTGGTACCTGTTCTGACGATACCCAGACAATGAAAATAAAAATCAGACGGAATGACGGCAGAACATTTTTAGCGACTTCAGGTCTGGCGGACAAGTTTGAGGTAGATAGTGCAGATATCTATGCCGATGGCGGGAACTGGAATACGGTTTCACCGACACCGCCAACCTGGAGTTATGGAACATTTACTGACGCATATTTAGCGAATGGCTACCGGTATGAGATACTAACTAAAGCCTGGGATGAGGCAACCAATCCTGAAAACATCACTTCACCACTCAAGAACTTAACCACATTCTTTTATGATCTCACAATACCTGTAAGATCAACCATAACCTACCCAACAGCAACACCTGAGACAACAATAAGTATCATCCGAGGCGATTGCTCAGACCCTGTGGTGAATTATTTTAATACTGGCATCGCAGAAGTAACCATCCGAATCAGAGATACCGAGAACTATCTGCCTGGCGGCGCTACATACTGGAATGGCGCAGGTAGTTGGGTACAAGATAATACACATAATGCTAACTGGTTAACCTGTACCCTGTCCCCTAATTCAACTGGCTGGTGGTATAATACCTCAATCCCCAACTGGACATCAGATAAGGTGTATGAAATAACAGCGAGAGCAAAAGATAAGGCGCTCAACTGGGGAACGGACTACTCTACACAAACATTCAAACGTGATACTTCCGCACCAGTAGTTACTCTACAGAAACCGATAAACAATGATTATCGCTTGAAAACACTGGCTACTATTTCAGGTTCTGCAACTGATCCCGCCTCTACATCAAATGTAGATAGGGTAGATTATGCTATCCGTAACTTAACGCTCGGGTCTACATACTGGAACCCTGCAACAGGTCAATGGATAGAAACCGCAAACACAACCTACTGGCTATCACTTTATCCAACACCCGCAGCAACAGTTGTATGGTCAACCGGTGCGGTTAGTTTTACAGCCGGACATTATTATAAGATATCAGTCCGTGCGAAAGATGCGCCTGGTAATATCACCGCGGATGCTAACTGCCCAATAAAAAATTTCTATTACGATGCTTCCGCACCAACAACAACAATAACAAATATAACTAATAATGCTGTGTATTCATCATTACCGACTGTTTCAGGGCAGGCAGGAGACAATCCCCTACCTAACCAGTCAGGTGTAAAACGAGTAGAAGTAAAAATCTACGATGGTACACAATACTGGGTTCCTACAAGGTCACCACAATGGGGTGCTGAAGAATGGTATAACAGTCAGTATTCTGGTGGTGTATGGACAACAACCTGCCCCTGGACGAATGACAAAACCTATACGATAACTTACCGTGGTGAAGACTTATGTTACGACGAATCAGAAGCACAAAACGGTAATGTAGAAGCAGATAATACTCGAACATTTACATATGATACTCAAGCGCCTATCTCAACAACGACATTCCCAGCCGCACCAAACGGCCAGACTATCAACTGGCTACCAACAATCTCAGGTACTGCAGAAGACCCAGGCACCAATGCTAATCTCGCAGTAAAATCAAACAGTGTGAGAATAAATATCTATAATAAAAGCGATAACCAGACACTTAAAGCAGACCAAACCTGGGAAGCGACCGATACTGGATTATATCTTACATGCACAAACTTGCAGGATAACTGGACCACCTGGCAGTATGTAATCACTTATCCAACAGCAGTCTGGACGAATGGTAGGGAATACCGTATTCGTACAAAAGCATACGATTTAGCAGATACAGCCGAAACCGGTACCCCGGAAAGAACATTCATAATTGATACATCATCACCGACACCGGTTATCACAAAACCAAACGCAACGGTTCATAACGAAATGGCAACAATTTCAGGTACTTCAAGTAGTGATACTTACGATGTTAAAATAAGAACTAAAAAATTTGAAGCAGGCGCTACATACTGGTGGATTGGTGACCAGTGGTCCTCTACAAATTATGATGATTATCCATCAGTTGCATGGCGAGCATATTCAGGCACTCCGGCTAACTGGTACTATACTTGTCCAGAATTCCAAACTTCATCTGCATTCACTACCGGTACAACATATTATGTAACTGCGAGAGCATGGGATAACGCTACTAACTGGCAAGACTCGGAATCTAAACAGTTCAGGTTTGATAATACCCCACCAACAGTGTCTATTTCTGCACCGCCGGCACAATCCGGTAGATACAAAACACTGCCAACAATTTCTGGCTATTGTTCTGACAATCCTGCCGGTGTTCAGACGGTTTATTTCACATTAACTGATGGCACTTCCTGGTATAAAGATGTTACCCAGGAATGGCTTACCACGGTTTCTACAGGTACCGCTGTACTGTCTGCAAATGCTACTTACTGGTATGAGACACCGATTTCTAACTATGTTACTGATAAACAATATACACTCAAGGTCTGGGCTCAAGATACTGTTGGGAATTACAATTATAACACCTATTTCGCATCTTTAACATTCATATTTGATTCTCAAGGACCTGCTACAACGATTCAATATCCGCCGGCAACAAAATTGAAATCACTCACCACAATCTCTGGAACTGCGAAAGAAACTGAAACCAATTATCCAGGTGTTGTCAATAATGTAAAAATAGCAATCAAAGATTTAACATGGCCAAATACTTATTACAACGGTGTGTATTCGTCTTCAAACTGCTGGTCTGTTGGTGAGCAGTGGATAGATGCCACCGGTGGCGGTGCACTGCTAATCACCTGGCAATACGGCTTTGATGTGAATTATGAAACAAATGTCTGGACTGATGGACATGATTACACTATCTATGCGAAATCGTATGACCAGACAACACTGAATGAAGGTTCTGCGGTAAGTGTTACTTTTACTTACGACAAAACTGCACCGGTTTCTACAACCACACACCCGCTTAATGGCAAATATGTCCAGCCGTTTGTAACAATCTCAGGTACCGCATCATCAGATACTAAAACAAATGGTGTAGGCATCAGATTAAGACGAGCAACCGCACCGCAATACTGGACTGGCTCCGGTGATAACTGGCTTGCGTCTGAACCTTCACCTTGGCCTGCGGCTTCCGGCGCTGCAACCTGGACAAAAGATGCTGCCGGTGTGTTCACAGTTGCTGCTGCAAACGGCGAAACATATTATTTGATTACGCGTGCAACCGATACTGCATATAATATAGAATCATTACAAGCAGAACGGCCATTCACGATTGATTCCACAACACCGACCTTAACAACAATAAAACCGGAAGCAAATAAGTATTACCAAAAAACCAATTTGGTAACGATTTCCGGTACTTCTGTAGATTTAGCGGGCTCTAATCCCGGTAAGTTTGATAATAATCCTGTAAAAATATGTATCAAACGACTATCCGACGATAAATATCTTGATAGCGACGGCACTTGGAAAGTATGGAATGATTTAATAACGCAGCCACCATGGCGCACACCAACCTGGACTTTTTATGATGTTAATGTAGCAACCGCTGGATACTGGCAGTTTGAAACGATAGTTGCTACCTGGACATCCGGCTACAAGTATATGCTATGGGTCGGTGTTAACGACCAGGCGACTAATAAAATTGATTACAGTGATACTGAAATACAAGGTTCTGCTGGTGGTATCATTTTCTATTGCGATTCAGATGCACCTGTTACAGATGTCCAGCAGCCACCAAATAATTCGTATCTCAACAGTAGTTCTCTGCCGTCAGTTTGGTGGGGAAATTGTAATGAGAAGCCGGATTCGTCACCACCTGTATACTATAATTCAGGTAACAAACTGGTACAGGTAAAAATTAAACGCGAGCCTGCATTAGATGGTACTTCTTGGTGGGCCTATCCATTATGGTCAAATACAGAAACCTGGAATGATATTACAGTAGTATGGCCTTCGTCATGGACATATAACTCTCCCTCACCGATTACACATAAAACATCTTACTGGGTCTATGTCCAAAGTTATGATAATGCACTGCCTGCACCGGGTAATCTTGAAGGAACCGGTGGGAATGTGAAATCGCTATTCATGTATGATACCCAGGCGGGTACTTCTACAATTTCAGTTCCACTAACCGGCGAGCCGCACTATAAATCATTCACAACAATTTCAGGTACCTGTTATGACGATTTCTCATCACCTGATAAGGTATTTATAGAAATTTTTGATGATACCGACGGAACGCTCTATTATTCAACTAATGGCTGGACCACCTGGCAGAATTATTTTGAAACAAGCGGCCTCCAACCCTGGACAACTTCCTGGACTACTAATATCTGGACTAATCATCATAAATACAGGGTAAGAAGTAAGTTAAGAGATAAATCGCAAAACCTTGAAGCTGTAAAAACTGAAAACACACGAACCTTTATATACGATATTACAAACCCAACCTCTTGTGTAGTAGAACCTGCAAACGGCGTAGAAGGTAAAAATATAACTAATATGCCCACTATTTCAGGTACCTGCGTAGATAAAAACCCGGGGCTCGTTGTCGGTTGCTCAGTCGCATTCAGGATAACTAATGCCGCAGATGATACACCGGGCAACTACTGGACATTCGGGCCACCGGCCGGCTGGACTTCTGAGACACCATTCTGGATAAATACCAGCACTTCACTGATAGCGGATACAACCTATCTCTGGAAAATAAATACCAATACCGCTACCTGGACAAATAATAACTGGTATCGTATATATTCTCTATCAATAGATAAAGCCGGTAATATGCAAAATAATGGCACACCGGATACATATAACCGCTTCAAGTATGTCGTTCCAGAGCCGGTTGCTGCTATTTTGTATCCTGCGACTAATAATTCGCATTACAAACAGGACCAATTAGCAACTATTTCAGGGACCGTTTCAGAAGGCGCAACCAATATGCAGATCTGTATCAGACGAGATACCGCCGGTGCAGGCGACCCACCAGGTATACATTACTGGAATGCTGCTAATTCTACATGGACTGTTACAGAGACCTGGATTTCTACCGGGCCTACACAGTATAAAGAAGTTGATTTTTCATTATCACCTACCTGGAAGTTTGAAGTTCAAGAATCAACCTGGACTAACGGCGCGGTTTATACAATCCGTGCAAAAGCATATGAGTCAGTATATCTATGGGGTTCGCCATCAGATAGAACCGGTATCGTTTACGATAAAACAGTACCGAACTCAACAATAGTTAAACCTGCATCAGACCCGGGATATTACAGGTCGTCATTAGCAACACTCTCTGGCGGGCATTCTGATACCTCACCCGGTTTGGTAGATAAAGTAGAAATCAGATTGAAAAAAAGTGTTGGCTCACCACCTGATGATTGGTTCTGGCTTGATACCTGGTGGTCTAGCGGGACCTGGATTACAGAAGCAATGAAATGGCGAACAAGTAATTCTACCGAGACTGCAAATACATGGTATTACTATATGCCAGCAACCGCTTGCTGGAGTACAGACCAAGCGTATAGACTTGAAACAAAAGCAACTGATAAAGCCGGTAATGTTCAGTCGGTTTATGCATCCTCTGATTTCACTATTGATGACTCCACACCGACCTCCAGGATTTTAGAACCAACAAACGGTCAGATTAGAAGTTCGCTACCTACTATTTCAGGGACTGCAACTGACGCTTCACTGGCACAATTAAAAGAAGTACGGCTCGCGATAAAAGATGAAGCCGGTGGCTGGTATGATGGCAATACATTTACCGCAGCAACCGACTCATTCGTTGTCTGCGGGCTCGGGTTCACTGCCTCACAGGCAACATGGACATTGACAGGCGTTAACTGGGCGAATGCAAAACGATATACGCTGTATCTTAGAGCAAAAGATAAAGCTGGGAATTATAATGATACTTACACAGTGGGAAATACTTCCGTTACAATTATTGCAGATATTGCACCTTCAGGGAATCCAACCTCAGCAGTCGATACACCTGCAGAAGGAATCGCATATTCTACCGCTGTTATTGGTGACTTGAATATGACCGGTACTTGCTCAGACCCAGCCGCACCTAATAATTCCGGTATTCAAGGCAGTGTCCAAGGTGCAGTAAAAGCACGGCTGTTAAAACTGACATCACCTACAACACAATACTGGGATGGCTCTGCGTGGAAGCAGTGGTATTCAACATACCCATTCATAAACGGGCCTACAACAGATGCTGGCGGTAATAACTGGTCCTGGTTATTCTTAGGTTCTAACCTTGAGTCTGATAAACAATATACTCTCAATACTCAGGTATACGATAGAGCAGTCCCAGCCGCCAACTACGAAGTTTCTTATTCTACAAGAATGTTCTATATTGATAACACACCACCGGTATCTAAAGTATTTGAGCCACAAAATAATACCTTCAGAAATGCACTCGCAACAATTTCTGGGACTGTGGATTCCTTTATTTCTGGTACTTATGGTGTCGGTGTTGCTATAAAGAGGAATTCAGATAACTTCTACTGGCAGTATAGTACAACCGGTTGGTATTCAACTGCCACCTGGCATACAGCGAGTATCAGCGGCTCTACCTGGACATTTGCAAATGTACCTACCTGGGCTGATGGTTTGCAATATCACATAATTTCAATGTCAACCGATAATGCTAAAAATGTTGAGAATGTAGGCGCTTCCTCAACAACATTCACCTGCGATAAAACTAACCCACCTATTGTAATCTCTTCACCGGTTGCTGATGGTAATCATAATACACTTGCTACTATATCAGGTACTGCAGACGATACGCTTTCTGGTATCTCTACCGTCAAAATAAAAGTCAAGAATGATACTGATGCTAAATGGTGGGATGGCACAAAATGGGACTCCTCACTTACAGAAGCATCCGCACCATGGCTTGATTGCTCATATTCAAAACCCAACTGGAATTATGAAAATATGCAATCAACCTGGATTGCTAATAAACGGTATATGGTTAAAGCAAAAGCAGATGATGTAGCAACAAATTCAAATACAACCGCAGATACATATTTTACATATGATGTTCAGAAACCGACTTCTGCTGTAAACTGTATTACGCAATCGTATTACAATAATACACTCGCGACACTTTCAGGTACCGCAAATGACAAACTTGCAACACCCAACTCCGGGCTTGCATCAAACGGTGTGAAGATACGGATCACAAACACAACAGTTTCTCCAAATAAATATTTCAAAGGCGGGACCCAGTGGACAACCGATTCAGCAGACCCATCAACCTGGCGGGATTCATCATATTCTGCAGTTGATGAGAAATGGACGCTTACAATTGATACCAATGCTTGGGAACAAGATGGGTTACAGAATACATTCAAAATAGAATCCAAAGCGATAGACCGCGCAAGCAATGAAGAAACAATCGGTGCAGGTCAAACTGCGCAATTTACATACGATGTTTCAAAACCAACAACCACGGTCTTTGCACCGGTAAATAATGGCTATTATGGCAAAAATAATAATCTGCCAACAATATCAGGTACCTGCACGGATACCGGTAGTGGGGTTAATAAAGTAGATATTGTTCTCAAGAATTTAGATGGTTATTATTTTGACCCGATAACGCAATCCTGGAAAGATGCTGCAGATGGTATTATATGGTCAACAACAACATTAATGGGTCCCACATCCTGGTATGTTGCTGTTTCTACAACCAAATATACATCCGGTGTAAATTATATGGTCTGGGCAAGAGTATATGATGGTGCAGGTAACCTGTCTACTTATGCCGATTCTACAATTGACGGTAATACTAACGGGCATCAATTCAAATGGGATATTGATAACCCCAACTCTTATGTCAATTATATTTCCTCAGGACAATATATAAACTTCTATCCGCAATCGTTATCAGGTACTTCTAATGACCCGGGTGCTTCCGGTGTCACTGCTATAAAATTGCGGTTAAAGCGTGATCGTGATCCCAACGGGGAAGGAAAAATATGGTGGGTTGCACTCGCATGGCAAGCGGATGAAGCCTGGTATTATACAGTAACACCGGGCTGGTCCTGGAATTCGTCTGATGTAACCTGGTCAGATAATTATCAATATACTATCTTGACAAGAGCACAGGATAATGCCGGTAATATAGAAGGCGATGGTGCAGGTAATGTCAATACTTCAAGAGCATCAGTGTTTACAATTGATATGTCATCACCGACAACAGGAATCACCGCACCAAAAAAACCGTATTACAATACGCTTTCTACACTTTCTGGTACTTCATCAGACCCGAATACTTATGCCTCCGGTGTGAAAGGTGTAGATATCGCAATCTATAATACTACCGACGGGAATAGATGGACTGGTTCTGGCTGGGAAACAAGCGGTACTGATTATTATATCAAGGCAGATACCTGGACAATAGCACCTAACTGGCAGTATGTGATAGATAACTCAACCTGGACTGATGGTAAACAATACAGAATCCGTACTAAAGCATACGATTTCGCAACTAATACTCAAACGGTGGCTACAGAATACCTTTTCAGATGCGACCGCTCCTCACCAACCGCATATGTTACAAATCCACCGGATGGTACAGAGGGACTTCAGCAATTACCAACAATTTCAGGCACCTGCGCGGATACATCACCCGGTGAAATTGATAGCGTTTATATCTATGTAAAATGTTTAACAGGTGATGCTAATTTAGTAGGTAAATACTGGGGTAAACACGGTGATGAAACCTGGGAATGGGGTGCAATGGAAGATATCTGGACATCAACATCTAATCCTGGGCTTCCAACTTGGGCATGGGCCTCAAATGTCTCCTGGCAGTCAACTATGGAGAAGTATGAAATTGGTGTTAAGCCTATAGATAAAGCCGGTAACGGCGCATATCAGGTAGATGTCTGTACATTCACAATTGGCCCACCAGCACCAAAATCAGTGATTACAAATTTACTGCAGAATAGATACTATTCATCATTGGCGAATATACAAGGAACAACTGCCAATACCACACCTTCACCTGGCTGGCAGGGTGTTGGTATAAAACGGCTCTCGGATAATCAGTGGTGGAACGGTTCTATGTCAGCACCTTACTGGCAGGTAGCAGGATCATCATGGATTGTTGCAACAATTGATACTGGACCTGATCCGGATACATTCATAAAAGATATCCCTGAGTTGTTTGTTTCTTATTCATCATATACAGTTCAATCAAACGGCAAAAATCCGCAAAATGTTACTGAAGAAGGGCTTGGTTTCCCTGCACCAAATGTTACCTATACAATCTGGTATGATACATTCCCACCTTACTCGCAGGTTACAGAACCGAATGCTGCTTATGAGCGCTGGATGGCGACAATCTCAGGAACTGCAGCAGATGGCTCGCAAGGCGCTGGTGTAAATAATGTTGATACCAGAATCATCTGGACATCATCAACTACTGCAGAAGCGGTTAATCCAAACTGGAACACAACTTTACAGAAATGGACAACAACTGTTTTCTGGATACCTGTTAACTGGTGGGTTGACGGTTCATCCTGGAATTATACACTGTCCTACCCGACAAATGTATGGACAAATGGTGAAGAGTATAAAGTTGTCCCGAGAGCAACCGGTAAAGAAATACCGGCACTTGTTGAGACACCCGGTGCAGGGTCCACATTCAAATACGATATTTCAACACCAACCGCAAAGATACAATATCCTGTGGACCAAAAAGCATACAATACCATAGCAACGATTTCTGGTACACTCGCGGATACACCGTTTGGTAATTCAACAATCCTGTCAGATGGGATAAAAATCGCTATCCAGCGCTGGAATCCTGAGCCGTCAAAATGGCTCACACCAGGTGCAGGCTTTAACTCAAACACACCTGTATTCTTTACAAATAATGTTACAAAATACTCTTCCACATGGACATATACAGGTGCTGGAAGTGATTTTACACCTGCTAATGATACAAAATATACTTTACTTGTTCGTGCTGAAGATTCAGCCGGAAACATAATGGATACATTTGATGTAGGTATCGCGTCTGTTTCGTTTATTTATGATACTGCAAAACCTGTATCTGTTGTTTTACAACCAGCCGCTGATGGTGTTGCACTTAACGCTACCACAATAGGCACAATTTCAGGAACAACTTACGACCCTGGCACATATTTCGCAGAGGTTTCCTCCTGCACAATACTTATAAGAAATACTGACGATGGTAAATACTGGGATGGTTCCGGCTGGAAGGTCTGGTATGCTACATATCCTTATATCTCAGGTGTTTCCACAGAAGCAATCACTGTTCAAACACTTAAATGGTCATACAAAGATATCTCTGTTAATTGGGAAGGAATGGGTGGTGATAAAAACTGCGCTGTGAATATTATGGCGTTTGATAAAGCACTGCCCGACAGTAATGATGAAAATGTTGTCTCTACAAGAACATTTATTTATGACAATACACCGCCAACTGCTGTGCTTGTAAAACCACCTCAACCGCATCTTACATATATTAAAGAACTATCAACGATCTCAGGAACTGCTAACGGTGACCTTGCAGGACTTAAAGCAGTACGATTAACAATAAAAGCAGAAACCGGCTCGCAAGCTGGTAAATACTGGCAGGATTCAACCTCTAACTGGTATTCGACTGCAACCTGGAATGTCTGCACAACCGCAAACAACTGGACTTATACAGCGGTACCGGCTTGGGAAAGCGGCGCAAAATATGCGTTAGAGCTTAAAACAACTGACTACGCAGAAAATGTACAGACAGTTATCGCAACAACAACATTCCTGTTTGATAATACTATCCCGACAGTAGGTATTACTGCGCCTGCAAATGATGGTAATTACGGGCCACAAAATCAACTTCTTACTCTAACCGGAAGTTGTAATGACCCTGTAGGTGCTGGTGGCGCTGCTTCTGGTGTAAATAAAGTAACGCTGCTTATGAAAGATACAACACAGTCAACAACATATTATAACTGGTCAACACAAACCTGGGAAAATGCACCGAATTTGACATCTAATCATTACAAAGACCTAACACCTTCAGCAGGCACATGGTCTATCACAAAAACACTTGGAGAATGGGGTTGGTTAACTAATAAACGATACGAACTAAAAGCATGGTCTACCGATAACGCTGGATGTGTTTCGTCTACTTCAACCTATCAGTTTGATTACGACGACCAGAATCCAGTTTCAATAATCCAAATGCCAAACAAAACGCATCATAACAACACCTTAACCCAACTTTCAGGAACTGCTTCTGATGCGGGTGGCTCAGAGTTCACAACAATGAAAGTTATGGTAAAATGGCAAGACCAGAATAAATACTGGCAGGGCACGGATTGGGGTCCTTCACAAATATGGGTCAACGCTGCTGGCGTCGCACCATGGACTTATTCGTTGCCGGTTTCGTCTTATACTGACAACAATTATTATATCGTCTATTCATCCGGAATTGATGATTCACAAAACTATCAAACAACTATCTCTTCCTACGCATTCTATTATGATATAAAACACTCTACAACTATTTTGACAATGCCCGCAAGATACCAAGGAACTATTTTGCAATACCAGCCGTTTGTAACGATTTCCGGTACTTCTATAGACGAAAATTCAAACGCTTCCGGCGTGAAAGAAACAAGAATCGCCGCTTATAATTATAACGATACGAAATTCTGGAACGGTTCTGCATGGACAGCTTCCTCACATTGCTGGCTTACGGCAAACTCGCTTACTTCTGGTAATACTATCTGGTATCTTGTAAAACCGTGGACATGGTCGGAAATCCAGTACGATGTGTATTCACAGGTTATTGATAACGCAGGGAATGTTTCACCTCATATATCAACCTCAACATTCAAGATTGATTCATCTTCGCCGACATCCAGCGTTACTTTACCGGTAAACGGTACAGCACGAAGAGCAGCTGATGCCGACTTGGTTACTATTTCCGGAACTTCAAGCGATACCAACGGCAATGTTAATGTTGTAAAGGTTTATATCAAGCGAATGTCAGGGGCTGCAAAATGGTGGAATCCTTCCGGCGGTGCGTTTGATTTGGATAGTGAAAATGTGCCGCCAATAAGCGCTTCAAATATAGCACCGTGGGAGTATACCCATGTCGCATTCATAGGCAGTAAATTTACCAGCGGCGCTACTTATTGGGCATATAGTACTGCATGGGATAATGCCGGTAACCAGGAGGTGTTGCCTGGCGGGAGTTCGTCGTATTTCGTGTGGGATGTGACGCCACCAACCTCTACGGTGACGAATCAACAGGTGATTAGTGGCTATGTGAATAGTTTACCGACGATAAGCGGGT
>JBFLWK010000001.1:17664-61881 GCA_040757695.1 Elusimicrobiota bacterium | reverse complement strand
GTATCTGATAAAGACGCGTGCGATAGATAATGCACTGCCTACAGGCACGCAAGAGAACGGCGATACCAAAACCGGCTACACCATAATATACGACACACACCCACCTGTAAACACAATTGTATTCCCGTCGGATAGCGGGAACTACGGACCTAATTATGCAGTTAGCGTGCTCAGTGCGACAGCGCAGGACTATCCGACAGCGGGTGGCAGTGTATTCAACAGTGGCATCCAGAAGGTGCAGGTAAAGATCTACAATACTGTCAAATACTGGGATGGCGATGGGTTTGATATAGACGATGTGCCGGCAGCGTGGCGGGATTGCAAGTTAGTAGGTAGTGAGTGGAAATATCCGAACGATAGCGAGCAGATACCGAACTGGACAGACGGGACATATATCGTATATACCAAATCGATAGACAATACCGGGACTGAAGAGACGACACCGAAACAGATTCAGTTTGAGTATGACACTCAGGAGCCGACGACGACAATCAAGATGCCGAATCAGAGTTGGCACAAGAAGTTTCCGAGTATCTCCGGGACTGCGCAAGATCCTGGGAATGCGGATATAGAGAAGGTGGAGGTATTACTCAGGATAGAGGGCGGTAATTACTGGGATGGCGATGGGTTTGATAGTGTGCTTGTAGAATGGTCTACAACGACGGTAACTGGCGCCGGTGCGATAAAGACCTGGACATATCCAATAACAGGCGAGAGCATACCCAACTGGGGTGCTGGCGGCAACCAGTCAACAGATGGCGACAGGATAGAGGTTCGTAGCAAGGTGACGGATAAGTCCAAGAATACCGAAGACCCGTATCAATCGCATTATTTCTGGGTAGATATAACAACACCAACGGTGTTAAATGTCTCGCCATCTACATACACACCTACAATCAGTGTGCTGCCAACTATCTCAGGTACTGCGCAGGATATGCCATCAACTGGCAAGATAGATACAGTTCAGATAAGGATCCGGGAAGCAAGTAAGCCGCCAGACGATGTTACACCTAACTACTGGAAGACATCAACCAGCGGGTTTGACTATTTAGACAGCGAGTTAGAATTAGCATGGTTTACACCGAACTTAACAACTGACTGTACGATATGGTGGTATCCGTTCAGTGCGTGGACGGATAGCGGGACATACCGTATAGAGACGAAATCGACAGATAAAGCAGGCAATTATATTACAATGTATTCTACGAGCAATTTTGTGATAGATACCACCTCGCCAACCTCGCGTGTAATAACGCCTGCGAACAATACCGCGATCTCGCAATTCGCATCTATCTCCGGGACTGGCTACGATGCGAGCGGGTTAAGTATGTTGAAGGTTCGTGTGACACGGAAGACGGATGGTGCGGTATATGACGGGAATGCGTTTGCCGCGGGTTCCTGGCGGACCGTCTCGCAGGATAACGGATATTACAACTGGAGTTATACAGAACTGACTGCTGGGAAATTGACTAACGGCGCTAGCTACTATGTAGAGAGTTATGCCGTGGATACCTCGTCGCCGCAGTTAACCGAAGTGACTTCTGCGGATAGATGCGCGTTCTTTATCTATGATACCACCGCGCCAGTATCCGCTGTGCTCTCTGTGGTAGATGGCAAAGCGTATTCAGCAATCACAATTGCGACTGGTAGTTGTGCGGATGTTCAACCGACACCTGACCCACCACAAGCTGCATATTCTAACAGTATCTCGTCAGTAGAAATATCAATCCAGAACCTGACACTCGGTACTACCTATTGGACAGGTAGTGGCTGGGTTTCCCAGCCAGCTGTCTACTGGTCTACTGCGACCAATTTTGTTGTAGGCAACAGCTCGTGGAGTTACAGTAATTTAAGTAATGCGTTCAAGAGTGGGCATCAGTATAAGTTCAAGCCACGCGCATATGATACCGCAATACCCAACAATATCCAGACGGTGTTTAACGAGTACACGGTGGTCTATGATACGCATCCGCCACTAAGTACTCTAATAGCACCCGAATCAACAAACCCGAATTACGGCCCGAATAAAATACTTGCGACAATCTCAGGTACTTCTAACGATAGTTTATCTACACCGAATAGCGCGGGCGTCAACAATGTAAAAGTGCGTATCTCTACAGGCACACCAGCAGTATACTGGAATGGCACAAACTGGTTAGGCACCGCGGAGAGCTGGCTTAATACGGATACCGCTGCGACCAACCCGTTCGTATTCACCTCAACACCCGTATGGCAGGATGGCAAAGAATACCGTGTAGAAACACGCGCTACTGATAATGTAATACCGACGGGCAATGTTCAGGTCGCGTATTCTACGGTAGTATTCAAGTATGATTCTACACCACCAACATCATATATCACCGAGCCGAATAGCCAGTTTGAGAAGTCGCCGCTAAATACCATATCAGGCAATGCAGCGGATACATACTCGTTATTAGAACGTGTTGCGGTAAAGATATCCTCGTGGACTGGCGCAGACTGGTCTGTAGTGCAGGACTGGACAATAGCGCAGGATTCTGCATCTTGGAAACTGCCGTATTCGGCTTGGGTAAATGGTGTGCAGTACAAGATAGATAGCGAGGCAAAAGATAGAGCACAGAATGTGCAAACCGCAATATCATCATATACATTCACATATGATATCTCAGTACCGACGGTAGTGGTAGTAGCGCCACAATCAGGCGCACTGAATCCCACGAACTTAGCATCTATTTCAGGTACTGCGCTGGACTTCCCAACTGGCTCCTCACCTGATATGGCGCAAGGTCTATCTAAAGTACAACTTCGGATACGCAGACAGGGTGGCGAGTACTACTGGAACCCGGGTGCGAACGATTACAACATATATTACGCAACAAACGCATGGTATGACGCTAATTATCTGGCGCCATACTGTACATACTGGGCAGCTACAAAACCTACACTGGATAATAATACATCATACTTCATAGAAGCAATCGCATATGATAAAGCCGGTAATAGTCCGCTGTATGTATCTACCAGAACGATAAAGATAGATAATGTCGCACCAAGTTCTATCGTATCATTCCCGCAAACTACAAAATCATACAGAACATTCACAGCGATGGATACCATCTCAGGCACCTCATCAGATACCGAGACTTCAGTCACCGTCGTCAAGGTCTATGTAAAAAATAATAACGGCGCGGGTAGCTGGTATTACAAAGATGCCGCACCCGATTTCTCAGAAACAACCGAGACACCTAATAATGCATCCGCAGTTGCGCCATGGACTTTTGAGTTGCTGCAGAGTAAACTGACCGATGGCGTATCCTACTGGGTATATACCAGCGCAACCGACGAGTCCACCAACCAGGAGGTGTTGCCTGGCGGGAGTTCGTCGTATTTCGTGTGGGATGTGACGCCACCAACCTCTACGGTGACGAATCAACAGGTGATTAGTGGCTATGTGAATAGTTTACCGACGATAAGCGGGTCTGCCGATGATGTAACACCGACCACACCATCAGGTGCGCAGAAATCAGATGGCGTATCTGATATAGAAATCCAGATCTCGTCATATGGTGCAACCTGGAGTGTGATAACGCCGTGGACTGATGTGAGTAATTTCGCAACCAAATCAGGCACCCAGATATCTACATGGACATATGCGACGAGTGCCGAGCACCGTATCAGTGGCAAGAAGTATCTGATAAAGACGCGTGCGATAGATAATGCACTGCCTACAGGCACGCAAGAGAACGGCGATACCAAAACCGGCTACACCATAATATACGACACACACCCACCTGTAAACACAATTGTATTCCCGGTAGATACAGAAAATTATGGTCCGTATAAAACACTTGTGACGATTTCTGGCACAGTTAATGACAAGCCGGATGTTAGTGGTTCTGTATTCAATACTGATGTTTCATCAGTTCAGGTTCGGATTTACGATGGGAATGCATACTGGAATGGTGTTGATGCATTTAATGCAGGTGCGAATTCGTGGTTTGATGCGAACTGGTATGTAGGTGCATCTTCTTGGAGTTATACAGCACCGCCGAACTTGCAGGATGGCAAGCAGTATACGGTAAATGCGAGAGGTATAGACCGTGCGGGAAATATAGCAGTTGCGATTTCAACGAATATATTTCAGTATGATACGCAGAAGCCCAGTTCAACAATTTGTCTACCATATGCGCAGTGGCATGACAATTTCTTAACAAGTTCCGGGACTGCAACTGACCCGGGGAATGTGTATAAATCAGATGTAGATTACATTCAAGTTGCAATCAAGAATTTAGATGCTGGTTTTTACTGGAATGGCACGAATGCATTTAATGCTAATGAAGCGAATTCGTGGCGTGCGACTACAAAATCAGGCGCTTCACCCAACTTTAAATGGACATATCCTGCAGGTGATACAATGCCTGATTGGTTCCTCTATGATGGTGTAAGGATAGAGTTTCGTTCAAGAGCAATAGACAAATCAAACAATACTGAATTATTCAGAGCGACAACATTCTGGGTAGATGTCTCGTCGCCTTCGGTAAAGAATCTCACACCTGCTGAAGGGAGTTCCAAACTGTCATCACTATTAACACTTTCAGGTACCGCTGCGGATGCAACTTCAACTGGGAAGGTAGACACAGTAAAGATTCGGATTTTAAGAATTACAGCACCTTCAAAATACTGGAATGGTGTTAATGCGTTTGATGGTGACCCGGCTTTACCTGAAAACGCGTGGTTCACACCAACTTTAACATCAGATTGTACTATCTGGTGGTATGGATTTGACCCAACAAAATGGACTGACAACAACCAGTATCGGCTTGAGGCAAAATCAATAGACAAGACAGGCAAATACTCGCTTACATATTCTACATCCAGTTTCTCAATTCATACTTCAACGCCGTCTTCATATGTTACAATTCCAGCGAATAGCTCATTTAACAAGATATATTCAGAAGTAGCCGGAACAATAAGTGAAGCGTCCAATCCTGACGGGGTTGCAAAGACATTTGTAGCAATCAAAGATATGATAACGCAGAAGTACTGGCAGGAAACCAGCTGGGTAGTTTCCGGTGTGCCGATATGGAATCAGGCGACGCTTTCACCTGATACTACTGCGTGGTGGTATACTGATTTGACGCAAGCGAAATTAACAACCGGTGCGTCATATTATGTGACTGTATTCTCGTCAAACAATGCGTATCCGTCGTTGATTGAGACACCGTCTGATGTGGGGGCTTCGCTGTTTGTGTTTGATTCTACCGAGCCGCTCACAGCAATCACGATGCCGTTCAAGACATATCACAATAATACACTCACAGCAATTTCAGGCACTGCGGAAGATTACCCGGCATTTACAGGTGCCAGAGTTTCTACACCTCTGACAAATATTGATATGTATATTTTATGGTATGCGTCAAATTCATCAACCACGAATAAATACTTTAATGAAACAACTTGGCAGAGTGATAGCTACTGGATATCGGTTTCTACTGTGAATCAGCCGAATTGGTCTTATTCTGATAATGATTTGTTCTGGACTCATGCATCATCTTATACGGTTGTTACAAAATGTAAAGACCGTGCAGGTAATGAGCAGGGGACACAGTTTGCGTATACAACCAAAGTATTCTGGTATGACAATTTGAAGCCAACATCTACTGTTACGATGCCGCTTGTCGGCGACCCGCCGTATAATACATTAACTACACTGTCAGGCACTTGCGAGGATAAGATTCTCTCTGCGGTAACGCTTTCTACAGTAACAGTTTTGATACAGGATGTAACGCTTGGCTCAACATATTACAATATGAACACTGGGCAATGGGTTTCAGGTAGTGAGTACTGGGACAATTATGCAGCAACATATTCTGTTGCTGGGAACTGGTATTGGAAATTGATATTCCCGAATGATAACCATTGGTCAACAATGCATCAGTATAGAATCAAGAGTAAGGCAAAGGATATTGCGGGTAATGAAGAGACGCCATCAGCAGGCAATACTTTTGTATATGATGTAACTATGCCAACTTCGGTTGTAATTATACCTGCGAATAATATCAGTTATCAGACACTGCCAACGCTTTCAGGCACAGCGTCTGATGCCAAGGGCTTAACCATTGTCAGAGTTTCACTGAAACAAAACGAGCCACAGGGCTGCTGGTATGACCCTGCGGGTGTCGCATCGTTCACTGCAACAACAGAGACCTGGTTTGATGCAAAAACATCTGGCGGATGGACAACCTGGTATTCTACAAGAGCATCTGCAAACTCGTGGGATGATATTTTAGAGAGTGGCAAGTACTATATTTTAAGATCTTCGGCACAGGATGTCGCTACAAACTGGCAAATAATTTCATCAAGCAATGTGTTCACATTTGATAATACGCCGCCACTAACAGCAGTTGTCACACCTGTGCAGTCATCTACAATATCTGTGCTATCTACAATTTCAGGCACATCATATGATAGTGCCTCTGGACCTTCTGCTGTAAAAATTTCTGTAAAACATATTGCCAGTGGTGGCTACTGGAATGGTGCTGATTGGACAGGTACTGATAATGACAGATGGCTTGTTGCCTCAACCGGTGTACCAACTGGAAATACTCTTGTATGGACTTATCCTGGATTTATGGGAGGGCAGACACCATCTTGGCATGCTGCTGGTGGAGATTATTATATTCATGTTTATGGTATTGATATAGCGAGCAACCAGGAGATTGTTTCATCTACAAGGACATTCCATTTTGATGCGACACCACCAACAACAAAGGTGACACTGCCATCAGCAGACAATTCATATATCCATAATTTACCTACAATTTCAGGCACTGCATTAGATAACAAAGCCGGTATTTCAGGCACAACCGGTATAAAGGTAGCGATATATAATCAGACAACACAAAGATGGTATGATAATTCTGCATTTGCATCCCTTAGCCAGTTATGGTTCAATGCCACAAGCACATATCCATGGACAAAATTGGTAGATGATACCAAATACGATGATGCGAGTTATTATATTATTTATTCATCTGCGGTAGACAAAGCCGAACCTGTTAATGTACAGACTGCAGTATCTTCGCGAACATTCACAATAGACAGGTCATCACCAACTTCTGCGGTAGTTCCGCCACCGCAGGAGATTGTTAACGAATTATTAACGATTTCAGGCACCGCGGGTGATACTTTGAGCGGACCCAAAACGGATGCAACAAAAGTAATGATAACATATCTTACAGATGCAACAACAAATTACTGGACTGGTTCTACATGGACAACAACTGAGTCAACCGCAGCGACAACCGGCACAGGTGTCTGGCAATTTCCAACCGGCACAATGTTTGCAGGGTGCTCACAGAATAGATTCTATGTAAAATCAATTGCAGAAGATAATGTTGGGTTAAGGCAGGAAACCAACAATACAATCTCATTTATATATGATGTTACCGCACCGACTTCTGCGGTTACAATGCCAATAGAAGCGTATTACGGCGCTACAAGGACACTACCAACTATTTCCGGCACATCAAACGATCCCTACACAGTAATTGTCGTCTCAATATCAGTACAAGATATGACCTATTCGGCGACTTACTGGCAGGGTGCGGTTGGGAGTTGGGCTGAGACACAAAAATGGTTCACCTGCTCACAGTATCTTGGCTCGTGGTCAACCTGGACATATACATTACCCGGTGTATCACCAAATTATATCTGGACTGGTGGTAAAACATACAGGGTTCATGTGAGAGGCAAGGATATCGCAGGAAATGAATCCGCCTCTGTTTACAATCAATTCCTGTATGATGAAAACAATCCTATCTCGTCTGCTACTGCACCGACAGTTGACTATCTGAATACATTAGATGAGGTTACTGGCACATCAAACGACCCCGGCACGAATCCGTCTGGGATTGTGCCTGCGACAGGTGTCAGAGTAATTTTACATCGGCTGAATAATAACGGCTTCTCAGAAGCTTGGTGGGATGAAGGGCTTAACAATTGGAATACAGTAACCTCTACTGATGTTGCGACTACCGACCCGGCGCCTAACTGGACGAAGACGGGACTTATGACCGCCCGGTCGCCGGGTATTCCCATATGGGATGACGGTGGCTTGTATCAGGTAACTGCTAAGGCAACAGACCGTTCAGGCAATATTGAGACATCAGGTAATGGTCATACATTCAGGTATGATACTACAAAGCCGAACTGTGCAACAAAGATGCCCGATGCGGCGCTTTCAGCAGGCGACCCGCCAACCAAACGATATAATTCATTACCTACGATTTCAGGGACCGCATCTGACGAGTGGATGGTTAATCCGTCAACCGCAGTAGAGTTTTATATAAAACAAATGGCTACAAACAACTACTGGCAGGGACCGGGTTCTGACCCGAGATGGTTCACCACAGAAAAATGGCATGTAGCGCAATCAAGTTATTCAAACTATGTAAAATGGACTTATTCAGGTCATGAGAGCGATTTAACCAGCGGTGCCAATTATATGGTTGTTTCTAAAGTTTATGATGCGGCAACTAATACTAAATACGGTACAACATATGCAACTGCAACATTCAAATATGATACATCAGCACCTGAGACACTTGTTCTAAAACCATCTACTGCAATCGCAACTGTATCAGCATTAGAGACAATTTCAGGTACTGCGTGGACATCGCCAACCGACCAGGATGCCCAGTATGTAAAAGTTGTGATACATCGCACACCTGCACCAGGCGGGCTGAAATACTGGTCGCAATTAACAAACGAATGGGTTTCTGGATATACAGAAAACAACTACAATGGCGGCACACCAACATACTGGCAGTTAAAAAATGATGAATACTTCAAAACCGGCTATGCATGGACAACCAATACCACATATTTTGTCTATGCATATGCGACTGATACTGCTGGAAATCCCGGCACAGTTACCTCAACCTCAACATTCATATATGATAATACAGTCCCACAATCAGCAGTTGTGAAGCCGACACCATGGCCTACATATTACACTACTGGTGGATTATCAACAATTTCAGGAACTGCATCTGATGAAACAAGCAGTGTTATATCACCCGTAAAACTATCAATCTTACAGGTAAATACAACATTGTACTTTAATGGTACAGATTTCTCAGCAGGTCCTAATGAATATGTTCTGAATGGCACTTTCGTTGGTGCATCGTCAGGCACATGGACATATTATGATGCAGACCTATCATGGACGCATGGCGAGTTTTACAAGGTACGCTGCTGGGCGACAGATTCAATTGGCAACGAGCAGTCCACAAACTCAATCACATCTAACCAGTTCTTGTATGATGTAAAACCACCATCGTCAACAGTTACCAAACCAGAAGGCGGTAATACTTCATACCAAGCATCTGAGTTAGTACGGCTTACAGGGACTGCGTCTGACAATGTAGATAGTCTGGCTAATTCCGGGATTAACGATACAACAAAAATTTATATCGCACTCTGTAAGACAACTGGAGACCCGTTATATAATCCGACATCTTACTGGTATGTCTGGGCAACTTCAGGTACCTGGCAGTTAGGTGAGAACTGGTTCAATCCAACAGATTACGATCCAAGTATTAGCAGATGGACATATGACTTCCCTGGTGCTACTCAGGCCGAAAAAGAAGCCAACTGGCAATCCGGCGTATACTATCAGATAAAAACAAAAGCGACGGACAGGGCGGCAAATGCTTCTGCTGCAGGGATTGCGAATCAGTTCAGGGTAACAAAACCAGCAGCGTATATGAAAGTCTCGCAGATTGTTAATACTACTGCCGGGCAGTCATCAGGTATCAAAATTGAGGTATTTGATGCTGATGGTAATATCGCACTGGGTGCTGTTGGGAATATAGAATTCTATACACCTAACGGGCCTGAAACAGGTGGGAATGGCTTACCTGCTATGTTCACACTTGAGGATAGTGACCTGGGCTACAAAGTATTTTCAAGTTCGGTTACATTAAGGAAAGCAGCGAATAATACCCCGCAGTGTCCGGGTACAAGAACCGTTTATGCGCGTGGTTTAAGCGGGAATATCAACGGTGTTGATTCTGAAACCGACCCGTTAAGTTACGGTCAGTTGGCATCACAAACCGGAATTATTGTAGACCCACTGCCGTGGTATGACCTGCGGGTTATAGTGCCTGGTGAAAGTCGGGCACCGGGAACATCAACCGGTAGAAGTGGTAATGTCACTCAACAGACAGCCGGGAGCGCATTCTCAATTACAGTTGATGCGGTTGATGATTACTGGAACCTTGTAGATACTGGCACACCTGTGGTTGTTGAAATCAAAAATGCAGACGACCCATATGCAACAGATGGCGAAGGAATTTACAATATCACTACCGGCTCTGTTGAGGTAACAGGTGTTAAATTAAGAAAAAATACTGGTGCTACTGGCACAAGAATTGATATTTCAACTGGCACGAAATCAGATACATCAACTGCTATTCTAATGACATACAATGATGCTATTAAACTTCAATTAGTTGTTCCGGGCGAAACCGCATATCCAGGCTCGTTAGATGGCAAGAGTGGTAGTGTAACAACTCAAACTGCTGGTGAAGATTTTGATGTAACTGTGAATGCCTGTGATTTATGCTGGAATACTAATGAATCCGCAACCAATGTCTCTACCATTACCACAACTGATGTTTATGATATAGAGCCCGCAACCCGCGCTCTAACAAACGGCACTACAACATTTACACTAACACTTGTAACTGCTGCAACCCAGTATATCTCGGCACTTTCTGCAGGGCTTACTGAAAATACAACATCAGTCTATGTGAAACCGAATCTTGCAACACGGCTGTATCTGTTGGTTCCTGGTGAGACACTGGATTCTGGCAAGCCGCCATATGCAGGTGCAGGTGGCGGAAAATCAATGGTATTCAGTCAACTTGATGCTGGTGTGACTTATTACTGTACGGTCAATCTTGTAGATGATTGGTATAATATCCAGACGGATACTGGGATGCCTGAAGTATGGCTTAAAACAACAGATAGTTTTGACACAGAATATACATATTCGTTAATAGAATCAACCCGAATGTATCCTGTGAACTTCACAACTGCTGGGAATCAGAATATAACTATGCAGATAACCAACGGGCTTGATTATGTTGCATCTGCATCTTCACAGGTTGCAGTCAAAGCCGGCGTAGTAGACCGTTTGCGGCTGATAATGCCTGGCGAATCGCCAACAACTAATCCACTGGAGACAGATGGTAAATCAAACAGTCCGACACCCAGAACCGCTGGGATTTCGTTTAAAGTGACAATCAATTCCTGTGATATCAAATGGAATACATCATCTTCAGGTCAGCAGGTAAAGGTTTCGGCAGATGCAGTTGACCAGCCGTATTCACCAATATATTCTAATCAGACACCGAACCTATCTGGTGGTGTTGCGACTGTAGATATCACATTACGAAAAGCAACTGCTACAACATTCTATGTAGAAGATAACGATGCTACAGAGCCGACGATGTCATCACAGACAGTCCGAAATGTTTCTGTTGTGCCCAACTCGGATGCGCACCAGTTGAAACTGCAACTATTAGTACCTGGTGAAACTGCGGAACCTGGCAAAAATACAGCGCCTGCTGGTAAGTTAGGTACACCAACAAACAGAACTGCTGGTAGCGAATTCACGGTTACGGTGAATCTGGTTGATGACAACTGGAACGCATATAACGAAGGTGAGCTTACAGTAGGCACGACTGTTGAGATTACAACAGACGACCCATATGATACGCAGCCATCGTCTGCTGCACTATTCTTTGGTGCTCAAACATTTAATGTTACTTTAATTCGGGCTGCCACCTCGTTAATTACTGCAACTGATGTAGATGAAGTTGGCGAGTACTACGAGTCATATACATCAACCTGGATTACAACAGTCCCGAATACACCGCAGAAACTCCAGATACTTGTGCCGAATGAAACACCTGTTCAAGGTTCTGGTAAAACGGGTACTGTTCAGAATAGAACTGCCGGGTTGCAATATACTGTCACAGTTCGTGCATGTGATAACTGGTGGAACCTGAATACATCAACCGAGCCGATAGTATCAGTTACATCCAACGATAGTTTTGCAGTGATACAGACATCGCATGCATTAACGCAGGGTGCAACCACATTTACGGTTTCATTAAGAGCGAAAACCGCAGCAGCTACACGGAATCTTACTGCTACATATGAAGGTGAGATGTCGCCACAGACCTGTTCTAATTTTGTTGTGTTCTCATCTGCAGCTGTGAAGTTACAACTTTTAGTACCAAATGAAACCGCAGTAGAAGGTGATGTTACCAACAATGGTAAGACAGGCAGTGTGAGTAACCAGACTGCTGGTGTGAACTATACAGTGACTGTGAATTTAGTAGACCCGTATTGGAATAAAGTAACAAATCTTGGTAATTCTACCACGGTTCAAATTTCAGTTTCAGCACCATACTCGTCATATGTGACAAGTTACACATATTTACAAAGTGGTGTGCGGAACTTCACACTTGCGATATTATCAAGTGGTAGTTGGACTGTTACTGCGCAGGACAAGGACTCCGTAGCGCCACTTTATACATCTAATACCTCGCCAAGTATAACAGTAGTATCAAGTGGTGCGGTAAAGTTGCAGGTATTACTACCTGGCGAGACCGCAGTTGCTGGTAAATTAGCATCACCTGAAGGCAAAACAGGTACGCCATCGTATAGAACTGCGGGTGAAACATTCGTAGTAACGGTTAATGGTGTAGACCCGAACTTTAACCGTAACGAATCTGCTAATCAAACAATTGATTTAAGGGTAACAGATCCGTATATAACAGATAGTGAAATACCATACACAGGGTTTATCAATGGTTTTGTGACATTTAATGTGACAATGAAACAGGCGGCACTTACACACTATGTAACCGCGTTTGTCTATTCAGGAGCAGAGTTAGATGAAGGTTATTCCAGCAGTTTTGAGGTGAAGCCGAATACCGCTTGTGCATTACAGGTATTGTTACCGGGCGAGATTGAGAAAGGCGGTTCTGCAACTGGTAAGGACTCATCAGGACTTCAGACACAAACCGCAGGGTATGCATTCAAGGTAACGGTTAATTCAGTAGATAAACTATGGAATAAAACAACGGTATATCCTCAAGGTGGTGCGAATGTTAAACTTACACCAACCGATAGTTTTGTATCAGCAATCACACAGCCACTTGATTTAACACAAGGTACAACACATTTCTGGTTCACATTAAGAACTACAACAACAACTGCAAAATTTACAGCAACTGATGAAGATGGTACACCATTAACTTCTGATATTTCAACAGCGTTTACTGTAACGCCTTCATCTGCAACCAAACTCTTGATACTTGTGCCAAATGAAACCGCAGTAGAAGGTTCTACCACAACTGGCAAAACAGGCACAGTTCTGAATCAGACCGCTGGGGTATTATTCACAGTGACTGTAAATGCCTGTGATAACCAATTTAACAGGGTAACATCAGCTGAAGGTGTTGGATATAACGCAATAAGAGTAACCACACCTGAAGATAGCTACGATACAGAGCCATCTGATAAGCCATTATCAGCAGGTACAACCTTCTTTGATTTAACAATTGTAACCGCAAAAGCAACCCATCGGCTTGTCGCAATGGATGTTGATGGTGCTACACCGCTGTTACAATCCACAACACAGTATAATATGAATGTAGTGCCTAATAATCCAGAGAAGTTGCAGATAGTGTGTCCTGGCGAGACTCCGGATGCTGGTAGTGAGCCGTCTGGCGATGGGAAGCAGGGCAGTCCATCACAGCGGACTGCTGGTATCCAGTATATTGTGACTGTGAATGGCTGTGATAACTGGTGGAATGTCAATACTGGGACGAGCCCTGTGGTAGAAGTAATATCAGCGACAGATGATTATGAGGTGATACAGACCGCACATAATTTAACGAATGGCTCTACAACATTTACAGTGATACTGAAGACAGGCGAAGGCACCTCACATACATTGACCACGCAGTATGGTGGTACGATGGCAAGTCAGACAAGCGATAGTTTTGTGGTGATATCATCCGCAGCAGTGAAGTTGCAGTTATTAGTACCGAATGAGACTGCATTAAAAGGTTCCGGAACAGGCAAGAGTGGTAGTGTAGTGAACCAGACTGCAGGTGTGAATTATACAGTGACTGTGAATTTAGTGGACCCGTATTGGAATAGGGTGACCAATCTTGGGAATTCTACAACGGTTCAGATTTCTGTCTCTGCGCCGTATGCGAGTTATGTAACATCATATACATATTTAGTCAGTGGAGTTAGGAATTACACATTAGCTATTTTATCTTCAGGCACCTGGACAATGACAGCAACTGATAAAGACGGTGTAGCACCGTTATACACAGCAAATACATCACCGAGTATAACAGTGGTTTCCAGTGGTGCGGTGAAGTTACAAGTATTACTGCCTGGCGAGACCGCATTACCTGGCGCTGCAAATGGCAAGAGTGGTAGTATAACAACGCAGACTGCTGGGCTTGTATTCACAATCACAGTCAACGGCGTAGACCCGAACTTTAACCGAGATGAGAGCCGGAGTGATTTAGTATCTGTTGTAACAACTGATTTATACGATACTGAGCCTGATAACCAGACATTATCACAAGGTCAGCGGACATTCAGTATCACAAATAAAACTGCTGGCAGTGTTCATAAAGCGACTGCGACTGCTGCGGCGTTAACAAGTGGCTACAGCGACTACTGGACAGTGGTTGCATCTGCTGCAGTCAGATTACAAGCATTATGTCCTGGCGAGACTGCGGTACCTGGTTCAACAAATGGCAAAAGTGGTTCGCCGAGTCAGCAGATAACAGGTGTTCGGTTCCAGGTGACAGTGAATAGTTGTGACCCGTATTGGAACAAATCAACAACAGGCGGGTTGTATAATGCAGCGGTTCGGCTGACAACGAATGACGACTTTGCATCATTTGTAAGCAGCCAGACATTACAGAGTGGCACAACATATTTCTGGGTAACACTGAAGAAATCCACACCAACTGCGCAATTATGTACCGAGAATACAGTAGCGCCTGTGATGTTGTCTACATATACACCGTATATTGTGGTGTCTGCATCAGTGCCTGTGAAGTTATTAGTGATAATGCCTGGTGAAACCTACAATCCTGGCTCGGCTACTGGTAAGAGTGGCAATGTGTCAACGCTTACCGCTGGGGATGCATTCCAGTTAACAGTAAGAGGTTGTGATAGTAACTGGAATACGGTGTCTATATCTTCACAGGTTCGTGTAGAAACACCAACTGATAATTACGACGATACCTACATAAATCAGTGGCTGATAGGTGGTACAACAACCTTCTGGTGGACATTCAAGACTGCGAATACTGCACATACAATCAAGGCATTAGATATCACCGCAGGACCTGTGTATCTATCAACCTATACACAATCAAATGTGAATGTAATTTCGGCAGATGCGGTCAAGTTGCAGTTACTGGTACCTGGTGAAACCGCGGTTCCGGGCTCAGAAACTGGTAGAACCGGTTCGCCAGCTAATCAAACTGCTGGGAATGAGTTTGTGATTACAGCAAATGCAGTTGATGACAATTTCAATATCGCATATTCTACAGAACGAATAAAGGTTACATCTACAGATATCAACGCAGCAGGTCCGTGGTATAAAGACCTTGTTAATGGCACAACAACTGTTCCATTAACACTGCTTACTAGCGGCTACGCAACTATTACATTAGACGATTCTAATATAATCAGACCGGATATTGTATTCCCGATTGATGTTCGTGTTTCTACGATAGTTTCTAATAATCCAACTAAACTTCTGGTCTTGATACCTGGCGAGATACATAAACCCGGCAACATAACAGTTGGCGGTAAAACAGGCACACCATCTAATCAAACTGCTGGTAAAACATTTATTGCAACCTGTCATACGACTGACTCTTGGTATAACATTGTTACCACTAACACTGCGAATATCGGTTTGACAACTGACGACCCGAATGTTACAGGAACTACATATAAAACATTAGTTAATGGCACCACATACTATCCGGTAACATTAAGGACTGTGAATGATTCTGTGAATGGATCAGATTGGGTATTAACAGTTGCTAAGAGCGGGCTGGTTTCATCTACATCTACTGTAAAAATAGGACCTAATTCAGATAATGCGAAACTACAGGTTCTGTTCCCTGGTGAAACCGCATCACCGGGTTCAACAACTGGTAAAACAGGCACACCATCAAACAGAACTGCAGGAATCCAATTCGTACTAACGGTTAATTCTGTTGATAATCAATGGAATCGTGTGATGTATACCGACTGGCCAAATAATACCGTTCAAGAGACTGTAGCAGGTGTATCAGTTGTAACTACCGACCTATATGATAGTGCGATTTCTGGTAATATCACTAATCTTGGTCAGAAGACATTTGCGCATTCGTTTATTACGCGCGGTGTCTGGAAAGCAACTGCGACTGCGGCGGGTTATACAGAGGATTCATCACCGTATATTACGGTTGTTTCATCAGGTGCAACCAAATTGCTTATCAGAATGCCTGGTGAGAACTGGCTTGAAGGTTCGGCAACCGGCAAATCCGGTACACCAACTGCCAGAACTGTATATAATACATTCACAATTACCGTGCGGTCCGTAGACCCGAACTTTAACTATGTGAATACCTCAACACATACTGTGAAGATAACAACAAACGATAATTTTGATACTGAACCCAGTCAGTTAGCACTGAATAGTGGTGAGCAGACATTTGATATAACATTATTCACTGCGCAAATGTCATCAATAACCGTTTCACCAGTTGGCACATACCTGAGCACACTGACTGTTACGGGTTATACTACACCGGAGTTTCTGTGTATCTCATCCGCACCGGTAAAATTACAGGTGCTTGTGCCCGGTGAAACCGCAGTCCCGGGTTCGTCAAGCGGTTATACTGGTACGGTATCTACTCAGATAGCCGGTGCGCCATTTGTAGCAACTGTGAATCTGGTTGATTTAAGATGGAATATCACAACTACATATTCCGGTGTGATAACTTCAGTTGATACTAACGATGAATATGATACAGAGCCTGGTGATTTATCACTAACTAATGGTACAACATATTTCGTATTTACATTGATTCAGAAGTCAGCAGGGACAACGATAACTGCGATTGCTGGCAGCTATCAAAACGGCATATCACGGCTTGTGCCGGTAACATATGGCGGACCGACACAATTACAGATACTTGTTCCAGGCGAAACTGCGGTAGCAGGTAAATACTATCAACAGCCATATGGTAAGACCGGCACACCATCACAGCAAATAGTGAATACTACATTCACAGTTACTATCAATGCGGTAGATAACTGGTGGAATATCGTTACAGATACTAATCCATGGGTTACACTTACTACAACCGACCTGTATGACGATGAATCACTATTACATGTGCAGTTACAGAATGGGACAATCACCCGCAATATAACATTCAAAACCGGTAATATGCAGGGCTATAATATCAGTTATGCGACACATTCAATTACGGTCACAGCAGATACTGGCTATGTGCTCAGTTCTACAAACACACCAACTATAACAGTAAATCCTGCAACTCAAAATCGGCTTTTAGTAGCAGTTCCTGGCGAGACAATTATCTGCGGAACCTCAACAGTAACTGGCAAAATAGGTACACCCAATACCCAAACTGCAGGAATGCCATTCTGGATAACTGTTAACGGCTGTGATAACCAATGGAATCGGCAGCCAAACACAATTGCAACTGTTAAACTTTATACTACAGACCCATATGATGATAGTTATGAGCCGTCTGCGTTTGTGCTGCCTAATGGGACTACTAATGTTAGTATGATATTAGTGACTGCAGGTGGTTGGAAGATTTGGGCTGAAGACCAGGATGGTACACCTGTTACAATTTCAACTTCACCATCAGTTACTTTTGTTGCTGGTGCAGCGGTAAAACTGAATCTATTACCACCTGGGTTAACACAGATTCCCGGATATGGTAATACTGGTTCAATTCAGTCGCAGACCGCTGGGAAACCATTCACAGTGACCGTAAATGCAGTTGATGCAAACTATAATACAAATGCGACTGTTACCGATAATATCTCGCTTACAACAGACGACCTGTATGATACAGAGCCAACTAACAAACTGCTTGTAGCCGGTACTACCCAGTTTGTGCTTGATTTACGAACTGCCAAAATTAGTTCCTGCTGTGCAACTGATTTATCAAATGCCAGTATAATACCATCAACCCAAGCAGTAACCGTATTACCGCGGAATGAGACACCGGTATATCTCCAACTGGTTATGCCTGGCGAAACCGCGGTTGCTGGTAAAGGAATGTATCCAACCGGTGGGAAATCAGGCACACCCGAAACCCGTACAGCTGGTACGCAATTCACAATCACAGTTAATGCCTGTGATAGATACTGGAATATATTCACATCTGACCCCGGGCTTGGTGCAGATTGGCCACCGTCTACAAAAATTTATACTACCGATAATTTTGATACAGAAGCATCTTCAAGAACATTACTAAACGGCACAACCACATTTAACTGGACATTCTTTACTGCCAATACAGTGATATATTCTACTGCTACCGATGCTAATCCTGTTGCACCACAGTATAACGATTCTGCATCGTCAGTTACGGTTGTCCCGAACTGGTCGTCTACTTTGAGAATGCAAGTGGTTCTACCGGGCGAAACCGCAGTTGAAGGTTATGGCAAGACTGGTACGCCTTCTGCACAAACAGTTGCTATACCATTTACAGTAACTGTTCGGGCAACTGATGAATGGTGGAACCTTGTTAATGTATCTTCACAGGTTACCGTTACTACACCAAACGACCTGAATGATACAGAGCCAACACCCAACCAGTCATTATCCGCAGGTGAGAGAGCATTTACGCTAACACCCTGGTTTGCAATCTCAACCTATACAGTCAGAGCAACTGCGAACAATTTCGTTACTTTCACAACTGATGAGTTCAGTGTAGTTCCTAATACAGCCACTGCGAAACTGCAGGTGCTGGTACCGGGCGAAACCGCATATCCGGGCTCGGCAACTGGTAAGAATGGTTCTCCAACAACCCGAACCGCAGGGAGTCCGTTCTATGTAACTACGAATCTGGTGGATTACAGGTTCAATATAATAGCATCCAATCCGGATATTACAATGCCACTGGTTGCAATTTATACAACCGATTTGTATGATACTGAGCCTGCACAGGCCGCACTTACAAATGGTACGAAATCTGACTTCCCAGTTACACTTGTTACTGCAGGCAGTTCACAGTTATGTGCGACAACGACCAATTACTATTTTATGCATTATCATTTTGAGGCGTCAACTGCGCCAACACTAACAGTAAATGTAGGTGATCCAACCAAACTGCAACTAATAGTCCCTGGCGAAACCGCGCTACCGGGCTCACCTGAAGGTAGAACAGGGACACCGAGTTATCAAGGTGTTGCATCCGCATTTAATGTTACTGTGAATATCACAGATAATCACTGGAATAAAGTCACTACTGCTAATACAGTAGTTCGGATAGAAACACAGGACCCATATGATGCCGAGCCATTCCCATCTGCAGAAGGTGTTTCAACAGTTGGCGGAACTGCTGGTATAGATGTTACTATGATTACAAAAGGCACCTGGACGGTTACAGCAGTAACTGTTCCATCAGGTATTTATACTTCTACAACATCCAAAGGGATACTTGTGAAACCAGGCTATCCAACCCGCCTCCAGGTAGTTGTGCCTAACCAGCAAAATGATGGTGGCTCACCAACCGGTAAATCAGGCAGTGTAATAACACAGACAGCCGGTGTGCCGTTTGTCGGAACTGTTTATACAACAGATGGGTTATGGAATATATCAGAGACCACAACATATATACTTGTGAATCTGACTACAGACGACCTATATGATACTGAGCCATCAGCGCAACCGATACTGGCATATAATACTTCTACATACTTCACAATCACACTGCTTACTCAGCAGTCTACAGTTTTAACTGCCAACACCACCTGCGGGCTTAGTTTGAATAATTCAGATACCATACCAGTTGTTGCGAATAATGCAACCAAACTGCAACTATTAGTCCCTGGTGAAACCGCAGTTCAAGGTAAATGGAATATAGAGCCACTTGGTAGAACCGGTTCACCACTTACCAGAACCGCAGGCTCAGCATTTAATATCACAGTAAGTTGTGTAGATGATTGGTGGAATCTTACAGTGTCATCGCCAGTTGTAGCGGTCTATATTTCATCAATTACTGAATCAGACCAGAATAAATGGACTGACCCATATGCAGTGATTACACCGCCATCTGCAACACTGTTGAACGGGACAACGATATTTAATATAACACATAAACTGGCTAATAATAGCACTATGACCGGTCCAGCAATCCACCAAATAACTATTGAAGATATAGATGGCAAAATCCCGCTGTATACCTCTACAACCTCTAAATCGTATACAACTGTGCCGAATGTTAAAAGCGCATTGCAGGTGTTACTACCGGGCGAAACCGCGTTACCAGGTTCTGCAAATGGCAAGAGTGGTACAATAGCGAATCAAACCGCTGGTAGTTCGTTTGTAATTACTGTAAACGGCTGTGATGCGCAGTTTAACCGGTTATACACAGGGGGCGATGGGAATGTTACAATCCAGTACTCAGACCCATATGATACACCAGCAACACAAACCCGTGCGCTAGCAAACGGCACTACGATATTTACAATCACACCGATACTCGCAAACAGCAACCAATATGTTTATGCATCAAATACAATCGGCTATGAGAATAGTTACAGTGGCTATGTATATGTGAAGCCATCAGGACCCTATCAGTTACAGGTAATTTTGCCGGGTGAAACCGGTGTTGAAGGCTATGGTAAAACAGGCACGCCAAGTAATCAAACTGCAGGTACAGCATTCAATATAACAGTTAACGGCTGTGATATCAACTGGAACAAAATTACCACAGATTCAGCAACCAAAGTAAAAATCGCAACTTTAGACCCATATGATACCGAGCCAGGTTCGCTACTGTTACAGGCAGGCACAACTATATTCTCGCCCGCACTTGTGAAAGCCGCAACATACTGGACTATTACTGCATCAACCGATTCAACCGCACCCGGTAATAATTATTTAGCAAACACTTCATCACTATTTACTATAGTACCAAATGTAAAAGACCGCCTGCAGATACTTGTGCCGAATGAAACCGCAGTTCCAGGCGACTACACACATCAAGGAAAAACAGGCACAGTTTCTGCAAAAACCGCTGGTGTCGCATTTGTGGTTACTATCAACGGCTGTGATGCATACTATAATGTAAAAACAGATGATAACGAAACCGCTATCACTGTTTTGGCAACAGACCTATATGCACCTAACGACCGCAATTTAGCACTCTCAAATGGTACTCTGATATTAGATAGTATCAATATGATTACACTTGTGACTGTATCAACATCTACTAAATTGAATGCTTCCGGTGTGGGTTATACAGCTGCAGTATCCGCTGATATAGAAGTACAGCCCAATAATCCATATTGCTTACAAGTGATACTGCCGGGCGAAACTGCGGTTCAGGGCAAGTATAATGTTACACCGGTTGGTAAAACAGCCACACCGATTACGCAAACTGCTGGGACTGCCTTCACAGTAACCGTTTATGGTGTGGATATGTATTATAATAAAATTGTTGACCCAGATATCCATGCAGCATCAACTGCGACAGTAAGAGTAACTACAAACGACCTGTATGATACCGAGCCGTCTGATAGAGCATTATCTAATGGTGCAACCACATTCTCAGTGACGCTGATAACTGTGTCTACATCTGCAAAAATAACTGCAACTGAAGTAGATGCTGGTAACTATTATCCAAACGACCCGAATAACAGTGCAGATTGTACCGTTGTGCCGGGTGCTAAAGCGAAACTGCAACTGCTTGTTCCCGGTGAGACACAGGTTCCTGGCTCACCATCAGGTAAGACCGGCACACCACAACCGCAAACTGCTGGCATATCATTCAAGACAACAATCAACGGCTGTGATAACTACTGGAATACTGTCACTGATGATGCGGCAACCAAAGTTTGGGTACATACCGATGATAAATACGATACTGAACCCGCAACTACTACATTACAATCAGGCACAACCTATTTCTGGCTGACTATCAGGACTGCAGGCTTAAGATACACAACCGGCTACGCAGAAGCTAGTTATACAGTTGGCTACTCTACACCAGTTACGGTAAATGTCGGCTCTTATACACAGTTACAACTGCTTGTCCCGGGCGAAATCGCAGTTGCTGGCGCACTCACAGGCAAGACAGGTACACCATCAACACAAACCGCTGGCACACCATTCATAGTAACCGTTAGTGCTTGCGATGTCGCATATAATATCAATACTACAATTGTTAATTCAGTTGATATATGGACTTCGGATGTGAATGATAGTTATTCGCAGGATTTGGCACCAAATGCAATACTGCAATCTGGCACAACATATTATCCTGTAACAATGGTCACTGCATCGCTCTGGAGTGGTACAACTTATACGGTTACTGTGAAAGATTTGGATAACGCTGGTATTGCGGAGGTTACATCACCACAGGTTGCCACAGTGCCCGGTGAAGCGGTAAAACTGCAGATACTATTGCCGGGTGAAGCGAACAACCCCGGTGTTGGTAAATCCGGCACACCTACAAACCAAACTGCTGGCACTGTATTCACACTAACAGTAAATGGTGTAGATGCTAATTGGAACCGGGACTTAACCTGTGGCGAGCAGGTAACGATACAGACAACTGATATATACGATACAGAGCCGGCTGGTAAAGGACTGACTGCGGGTGCTCAAACATTCAGCATAACACTTAAAACTGGTGCAGTCGGGCTTTCACCGAATACTACGCATTATATTGCTGCAACAAATCAACCCGGCTATACGCTAACATCAGATACTTCAACAGTAGTCACCTGTGTACCGGGTGCAGCAGCGAAACTGCTGATACTGTTACCGGGCGAATCCGCAGTTGCAGGTAAGAATACAGACCCGTATGGTAAGACCGGCACACCTGGGAATTGGACTGCGGGCTATTCAACCGGGATTGTAGTTGTTTCCTGTGATGCAAACTGGAATATCAAACCTGCACAGCCGTCTGTTTCGGTTTCACTATCTGACTTGTATGACGAATCCGACCAGACGCTTTCACTATTATCTAACGGATACCGAACATTTTCAGTAACACCTTATACGGTTGGATATTGTTCTGCAACTGCATTAGTGTCGCTTGGCGGCTACACGCAGTACACATCTACTAAAGTAGCAGTTGTGCCCGGACCGGCAGTTAAATTACAAGTGCTTGTGCCTGGCGAAACTGCGCTGCCGGGCTCTGCAGCCGGCAAAACCGGTACACCATCAACACAAACCGCTGGTACAAAGTTCACAGTTACTATCAACGCAGTAGATACCAGATGGAATATAAATTCAACCGATAGTTCTCCGATAGAATTGACTACAACTGACGAGTATGATACTGATGACCCGAAAACATTAACATTACAAACCGGTACAACATATTATGTTGCGACTTTTGTTACTGCAGAAAATACCGGTAGTGGCTTCACAATCACAGCAACTGATACGCAATATCCGTATCTGATAGATAATGTTTCTGCGAATATCCCGGTAGTTGCAGGGGCTTCTATGAGATTACAACTTCTGACACCAGGCGAAACCGCTGTACCTGGGAAATGGAATATAGAGCCAGTAGGCAAAACAGGCACACCGTATATACAGACCGCAGGGATACCATTCACTATAACAGCACGGGCTTGCGACTATTACTGGAATGTGACTGCCTCATCGCCACAAGCACAACTTACAACAACCGACGAGTATGATATAGAGCCATCTGCATTCCAGTTAGAACCCAGTGGCACAAAAACGGTTGATATCACAATGGTGACTGCTCGGGTTTCGTCAATATCAGTTATTGCGATTGGTGGCTGGCTACAGGAATCTTATACAACACCTGAAATTACTGTAGTTGCTGGTGCGCCTGTGAAACTACAAGCACTGATAGTGCCTGACCAGCAGGAACTACCGGGCTCCAGTAGTGGCAAAACCGGTAATGTAAGCGACAAAATTGCAGGGCAATCGTTTGATATTAAAGTAAATCTAACAGATGCGAACTGGAACAAAGTTACAGAAACTGGATATAGTAAAAATATGCCGGATGTCAAAATTACAACACCACGCGATAATTACGATACTGAGCCATCAACCAAGACGCTTGATTTCGGCTCGTATACATTCAGTGTGACATTAAAAACTGCCTGTACACAGCATATCAAAGCCGAAGATATGGATGGTAAACCGCCAACATACTCGCCTTCTAACACTTCTACATTCACAGTAACACCAACCAGTATCGCAGGGCTCCAGATACTTATACCGGGTGAAACCGCAGTACCCGGTTTTGGTGAGTACAATACTGCCAGTTCCAGTCAGACTGCGGGCAAAACCGGTACGCCAACTTCAGTCTCAGCTGGTGTTCAGTTTACAGTTACTGTAAATCTTGTAGATACTTACTTCAATCTCAGGACTGACGATAATTCAACTAAAGTGTGGCTGGAAATCAACGACCCGTATAATGTTCAGCCGGCAACCCAGACGCTTAGCCAGGGTCGTGCAACATTTAGCGATACAGTATTATACAGGGCATCAACTGCAGCTGCGAGTGCGTGCATAGTGACTAAAAACGATACAAATAAATTAAACGATACTACACCGCTATTCAGCGTGATTGCATCAACACCAACTAAACTGCAGGTTATCTTACCCGGTGAAACCGCTGTACCTGGCAAACCACCCTATACTGATAATACCGGCGGTAAAACAGGCACACCGCAAACCAAGATAGCCGGTGAAGCATTCTCTATCACTGTCTATGCGACTGATAACTACTGGAATAGAATCACCCAGAATCCGGATGGCGCACCACTTGTCAGAATCACCTCAAAAGATCCGCTGTTTATCTCGCCACCTGATGGGCAGTTAAATAGCGGTTTCAGAGAATTCTATATCGCTAATGGCTTAAGAACTGCGTGGTCAACCAATACTGTCTGTGCATCTGATATTGATGGGAGTGGCTATAACTATCAGCCGTCTACATCGTCTGAAATGTATATCTATCCAAAACCAGCATATTATATGAAGTTCCTGCCTAATCTACCAGACGAGCCGCTAACAACCAAGCAAGCGGGTATGCCACTGTATCCACGACTGACTGTCTATGACGAATACGGTAATATCTGCTCTACTGGAGTGAATACCTACACAGGTACTGTTGAGTTTTCGGCAGAAATGTTTACAGGCAAAAAAGAGCCATCACTACCAACCAATATCACATTTACACCGCTGGATAGAGGCACAACAGTATTGTTCAGCGGTCATCCGGCAGGTCCGCTTATCTTAAAAGCACGAGGTACTCGCTGGATACATGCACAGGATACTACTAATAGTAATATATCAACCAACAGAACTGGCTATTCTACAGACCCGCTGATAGATATAACTGCGGGTCCGATTGCTGCTTCGCTTGTTTCACCTGAGATTGATGCCGGCGACCCTGTAGAAATTTCAGCCACTGTTGGTAAAAAGCAGGTTTCAGGTCAACTGATTGACGAATATGAGAATAATATCTCTTCCAGTGGGATTACCTGTTATATTGCAGTAGTAGATACCGGCAGTTCAACTAATGTTGGCGTAGTTAGAGATATCAATAATGTTGTCTGGGCTTCTACAACAACCGATGCAGATGGCAAGATTGGCGGTACACTCGGTGCGTTATACTATTATGTATCAACCAAGAAAGACGATTTTGCACGGGTCTGGATAGGTACAATCCCTGCACCAACCGATGTTACTGATTATATCCTGATGAAACAGAATATTTCTGCTAAAATGCTAACGATTGGTGGAACACCGTCTAAACTGGCATTTATATCGTCACCAACCGCAACTGCGGGGAATTATAATCAACGCATAAAGTTTATCATTGTTAGACAGGATGCGTTTGATAACGAAACTGAGGAAGGTCAATCATTTATCTCGGTTTCATTGCCATCTGCTGAAAAAACATATCACGCTAATCAAGGCAAATTATATCAGTTGAATTACGGTTTTCTGGATGCGGAAGGCGTCTATATTGACGATGTCCGAATACCATATCCAGGTGAAGGCAGAGCAGGTGCGCCTGAGGATGTTGGCGGTGAGCAGTATATCAACAGCCGTGCTGCATTCTGGTATCACGATGAGATGTCGTCAATCCCAATTGGCGAGGATAACCGAACCGGTAGCTGGTCAGTTCAGATAGAACTTGAGCCGGACAAATTCCAAACCAAACATGATATGTTAGTTGTCCCTGCGGATACCGTAAAAGTTGCGTTTGATAATCCTGCACGAACACTATTTGCTGGCAAACCATATCAGTCAGGGCTCGGGAATGTAACATTCAAAGTAGAACTGCAGGATTCTTACAATAACCCCACATACTCTACCGCACCCTGTACAATTAATCTGGCTGTAAATAGAACTGTTGGCTATGATGTCGCAGTAGATACATTCGGGTTCTCGGATTCAACCGCTACAATATCTTTACAGCATCCTACAAAAGGGTTTGTAACAACAATTTCATCTGTTACAATCCCGCTAAACTGGTATTTTGCAACATTCTACTATCTGGATTCCTGTTCAACCGAAGTCCAGGGTACTGGCAAACCTAAACTGATTGCAACACCGAGTTGGGATATCTCGTCTAATTATCAATCAGTAACAATTATACCAGTTGATGTCTCTCGGGTTGGCTTTGTGAATACATATCAAGGCGAATTAGTCGCCGGCACTACTTCTACTGCAATCTATGTTCAGACAAGAGACGCGTACTACAATCCCAGACCCGTCCAGGTTGCCGGTGGTGAGGTGTTAAACCTTACATCAGATGGTGCCGGATATAAGAAATTCTATTCAGATTATAGTGGCTGGACAGAATACACTGGGAGTTGTAAGATACTCACAGGTGAACAGACAACCTATTTCTACTATCTCGATGTGGTTGCTGCATCTACCACGCTTACCGCACAGCGAACTATTGGGAATCTGGCAATCGGTATATCATCTATCACAATCATTCCAAACAGAATACAAGCGTTAGAAGTAGTATTGCCAGGACTCAATTACAGAAAATTGATTGCCAATACAACAGTTCAGTACTATCCGAACTATACAGTTGGCACAACTACTGATACTAGATTCTTTATCAGACCGCGTGATGTATATGGCAATATCTGTATCACTACGCGAACTATCAATGCTGATTTATTCTCTAGTGCAGATACTGGTAGATTCAGCAACGGACCGGCATCCGCAAACCCGCCGGGCTCTGATAAATGGGACTGGACTGCGAACAGTATCGGGATACCATCTAATTCGTCGCTTTCATATGAGTTCTATTATAAAGATGAACGGGCTGCTACACCAGTGATTACAGTCCAACCTACCACAGGTGAGTTTGGTTATGAGGTTCAAGCAGGCACTAAAGCAGTTACTATCACACCGAATAAAGCCGACTACTTCTCAGTTGAGAAACAGGTAGAAAAAACAGAGGTCAATACACCCGCACAGGTTAATGTAGTTGCCCGAGATGAATTCGGTAATATCTGTACAGGTGATGAAACTAATGGAAACTATTATGTTGGTACCGCATCTATGGATGTTTCAGGACACGGGTTTTCAACTTCAGGTAATGCGGTGTTTACAGCAGACCTTAAAGGTGTATATCCAGCAATGATAAAATCGCTCTATGTAGAAACACTCAAAATCGGCGCAACCGACTGGGTTACTAATTCGCCGGATATAATCACTGGCTATACAGGTAATCCCGGGAATTGTCCGCAATCTACTGATGACCTACCTACAACAGGTACGCTATTCTCACCTAAAGATACAGCGCCTGAAGACCCAATGTATTCAGATAATCCTGAACGTGCAATTTCCAAACAATCGCTTGGTATCCCGGGTGCGCTGTATCAAGGTGATGGGTATCGGAAGGGCGCCCCAGCACCTATAGAGATGATGCGTATCACAATGCAGGTGATTGGCTCTACAGCTGCTGCAAAGTTTGAATGGCAGAAATTAAGGGTTGCGATGTCTACAATGTCTACAGGCGCATATGCTGATATTGGCGAGATTGCACTCTATAAAGATGCTAATGGGAATGCCAAGTTTGATGGTGAAACATTCTTAGATGGCGAGCCAACAGATACATTTATCACTTCTACAACACTCACTGCACTAAATCAACCTGCAGACTGCTGGCTTGATTTTACAGGCAACCCGCAAAAGATTTATTCTACACCAGTCAACTACTTTGTCTGTGTTAGGATCCCGATTACTGCACAGAAAGATAAACAGGTTGGCTTACGAATTGTAGATACTGCGTATTTTAGCAAAACCGCTGATTCAGTAGAACTGGCTGCGAATAATCTGCAGTTTGATACATATCCATCATATATACGAACCGCACCACCATTAGTAACTGTTGAAGCAACCGATATTGCAGCATGGTATGAAATCGGGTATTCATCTAACTGGCCTACAGTTTCACAAGGCAAGGATAATGTCGGCTTCTTAAAGTTCGGTTTATGGACCAACGAGTTCACATCTATTCTGAAAAAAATCAGAGTCTCAGCAATTGGCAGTGGTTCTGCACTAACATTACCACAAAATGTACCATTACTAAAACTCTATGCAGACTTGTATGTTACTTCAGATGGGATATTCAAACCGACTGAGGACTCGCTGTTATCCGCTATAGAATTCTCTACATATACTGCAACATGGATAGATGTTGTAGATGACCCGACTACTGACGATAATAATCCACAAACCAACTGGGATGTAGAAAACCTGATCTCGCCGACTACACGATGGTACTATATCGCATACAGGATAGGCAGTAATGCACAGATTGGCGAGACAATTGGCGCCAAGATACCTATTGATGCGTTTGATATAATAGGTGGTGAATTGGCAACCCACAAAGATTTTGAATCTTCACAACCCCAAATTACCGCAACAATAGATACGCTTTATATTGAGCCACGGCAATCTGAAGGTATCCCGCCTGAAAATGTTGTCCAGGGCGATACGGATAAGGCAATCGGCGCATTCAGAATGTACACGAATGATAACGCAACTATCTGGAAACAACTCAAACTGGATAGAGTCGGTCAGCCGGGTTCTTCTGATGCTGATATAGCCGCAGTTAAGGTCTGGTATGATATAAATGATAACGGCTTGTTTGAGCCCACCAGTGACCAACTGGTATCTAATATCAGACAATTTGGTCAAGCACCTGATGAACCCGGTCAAGCAACACTTCAAATTTACGGTCAGTTTGATGGTCAGGAAATCCTGAAAGCCAGCCAGTTAAAGAAAACCTATTTTGTGACATTTGATTTCTCGTACTTCGCATCTACAGGTCCAACACTGCCCGGGTTTAATATAAAGACAACTGATTACATAACCGTCCAAGCGCCTGATAAAGTAGAGGTCTATAACGATATCCCGCCATTTGAACGAAAAGTTAGCGGGACGGTGATGGAGTATGCAGATACTGTTATCTGCAAACCTATCTCGTTAGTGCCACTGACACTGCAACAGCGAACCACAGATGCGGTTATGGCACGGTTTGAGATGAAAACCGTCAACTCGTGGGCACCGTGGAAAGGTGTGAAAGTGAGACGGCTGGGCACTTCTCGGGACTCTGATGTAACACTGGTTAAAATCGCAAAAGATAATGGTGATGGTGTATACAATTATAAGAATGATATTATTATAGGTAGTGGCACATTCAACAATTACGGTATCCCAGCAGAAGCGGATATAAGATTCGCTACATGGCCTGTTAACTATACACAGATAATTTCAACCTATACGCAGTTCTATTATATTCTGTATGATATTAATGATTTAGCGGTGCCTGACTTCTTTATTGGTGCCGGGTTTGAAATGAGTGGCTCTACTCAGCCGGCGGATGCGGCTGCGCAGTTCAATATCGTATCACCGAATACAATGGGTTCGGATAATCTACCGTTTGAATCAAGCCTTGCATTACTTATCGCAACACCACGTGTGGTCACAATTGATAAAACAGACCTTTCAAGAACCGCCTGCTCACTTGGTGGGTCTATCGCATTAGATGAAACCGAGATACCAATAGACCCTGCAAATACTGGTGCTGAAGCATTTGAGCCACATTCAATAGAATCTGCGCCCGGTGTCGGCGGTCGCCGGGTAATAATAGATAACGAAATCATTTACTATACCGGTGTATCTACAGCAGTACCATATAATTATCTGTTAGGTTGTTCCCGAGGTGACCCAACACTCGCTAATACCTCTATTACAGGACATAATATCTCCGCAGTTGTCTGGAAAGCGTTTGTTCAATCTGAGTCAAATGTACCTATGCTTAAACTGATACTATCTTGCGATGGCTATAATGTGAAATGGAAACAACTTATCTTAAAGCGGGAAACACTGCCTGGCGGGAATGTGCGTGATTCTGATGTAGTTGAGATAAAAGTATGGCGTGATGCAGAAGGGCTGAATTACGGGAAATGGTCGCCAGACGATATCGTAATCTCAACCGGTATGTACTATCCGTATAAGTTTGGTACACCCGGTGTAGGTTATGAAGGCACAGAAGGGATGGCATATATAGATTTGAATGATACAGAGTGGAAAGAGAAAATTACGCCCGGTGTACCCGGCAACTTCGCAGTAATTACCACAACACCAACTTATTACTATGTTACATTTGATATTTCACAGTCTGCAGTAGAAGACGATTCTATCGGCTGTTCTGTATTCGCAGTAAAAGTCAACGACCCCAATAGCGTTTCAAATGCCAACTTCCCAATCAAATCCGCAACACCAATAATCAAGCCAACACGCGATATTATGGAAGTAAGATACGAGAATCGTGCGAAAAAAACAGTATTACAGGCAACCGCAGATTATGCGATGGTTGCGCTGGATTTGAGAACTGCAACTCGTCAAGCAATCTGGAAGGGAGTTCGGGTGAAAAAAACCGGCTCTGCGATAGATTCAGATATTGCAGGTGTGAATGTCTACAAGGATACTAACTTCTCTAACGAGTTAGAAATATCTACTGTGCCCGGTCAGGGTGACGAAAGACTTTCATTAGGGACTGATAAACTCATAGAAGGTATCGCAACAATTAATTTCCCGGAAAGTACCTATCAGACAATCTATTCTTACGAGTATGAGTTATTACAGAAATCAAAGAATCCATCCTGGAACCAGCGCTATTTTGTTACATTTGATATAAACCCAACCGCAGTTGTAGGTAACGATATCGGACTGTTCATAGAGAATACAACTGATTTCTTTGTGATAGCGCCTGATGATGTAGAGTTCAAGGGCTTCCCACTTCAGCCACAGACGGATAATTCACTGATTATTGACTATCCAGATGAGATTACAATTGAGTTATACGATGTCTCACCACCGTCTGTGATACAGGGCGACCGCGATGTAGTAATGATTTGGGCAAAGATGAAAACCGCAGTTTCAGAAGCAACCTGGAAATCATTATTGGTTGAACGGATACCTAAATTTCAACAGGCACAGCAGGGTGCAGGTGGTGGAACTAACCGTGATGTCCAGTATATCAAAATATACCGTGATGCTAATTTAGATGGTATCTTACAGGTTGGCGATGACCCGCTGATATCATCTGGAACTGATTTCTTCCCCGCAGATGTCGTTGGGAATTCTAAACTGATAAATCTAACCGAGCCACAAAGAATAGGTGCATTGTCCTGGAAATCATATCTGATTGCTTACGATATTTCACCCAATGCACTACGGGATAATACATTAGGTATGAGTATCGGTTCTAATGCATATTTCCTGCTGGATTTGTCAAATAACAGAAAAGATGTTGTGCTGCCATTCGGTACTTTTGAGACCTCACCATCTGCAATCGGGCCTATCAAGGTCTCCGCTATTGGCAAGTTCCTGATACCGCCAGGGCTCACGCAAGACCGCCAGTATGCACTGATGTCGTTAGATATGAATACACATATCCATTCTGTTGGCTGGTCTGGGATGATGATAGAGCAGATAGGTAGTTACAACCCGCCATTCTCTATGATTGGTGATGGTGATATTTCAGAGTTAGGACTTTACAAGGATAATGGCGATGGGATATGCGTCCCCTCCAATCTTGCAGATAATGTGTTATTAGGAAATGCTCCTCCAGAAAGTACACCACTAAGGTCTCCGGACAATAATGAAAAGTATGCAGATATTTACTGCATAGTAAGAGGGATAAAGCAAAAATTAGAAAAAACTGTTGTTAGAGACTCTAACAACAACGGTATCTATGACGCTGGCGAGCCTATACTATTAGGAACTCTTGCTGGCTACAGTGACCTCTCTGAGGCAGCCGCAATACTGTTGTTGGAAACTATCACGATTGAGCATCTGGTGTCTCTAGGCAACAGCGAGAAATATGCAGACAACAATAATAACCAAAAGTGGGATACAAATGAATCTGTAATCCGAGATCTCAACAATGATGGCTTTTATACTATTACTGGCGATGAATTTATCTCGTCAGTTACTCACGGAACTGCGGACTTCATAAATGGTGTCGCACGACTCTATTTCTCTACACAAACAATAACAACTACGCCTGTAAGATACTTTATCGTCGGTAAAATCGGCCGAACCGATACAACAGGCCGCTCAACTGAAGGCGATATGGTTGGAATTGGTATCGGTGCATACAGTATGTTTACAATAGACCCATTCACTGCGATTTCATCAACTGAATCTGCATTCCCATATGAGTCGCCACTTGGCGTTATCCGCCATTTCTCTAAAGCTACAACACCAATTGTGTTTGTTGATGAATGGATTTGTTCGCAAAACGAAATCAAAGCTGCATGGATACCAGGCGAGACACCAGACCCGCTCCAATTCCCAATAGTAGAAAATGAATATGGTATCGCAACACTGCCTGTAACACGCGATGAAGACAAACCGGATTTCAGCGATGGCTATCAAAAAGTAGGGCTTTCTACATATGTTGCTGCAAGTATGCCTAAACCACTTGAACATAAAGCAACATATTATGTCGCAGTTCGGTCAGTTAACAACATCGGGATACCATCACTGCCCGGGTTGGCAGCAGTCAGGGTAGATTTAACACCACCATCTGTGCCCGGTAAGCCCGTCCCATCAACATATCTTACTAAAGTGCCTGCTACACAGTACACAGTAGAATGGGTATTCTCTACAGACGACGAGTCAGGTGTCTCAGGTTATGAAATTCAAGAACAAGAAGATAATAATCCTGTCTGGCACTGGTATGATGTGAATAATGATACTCAAACTGCATCACCAAAAGATGTACATACATTAGAAGGCGATTTCTTACCACGTGGGTATGCAAAAATTACAGTACTCAATAAGAAACCAGGACATTTCTATAGATACCGTGTGCGTGCCAAAAATAATGCAAGCGCATGGTCCGCATGGTCTGAGCCATCAGAAGCCGCAACAACAGGGCTGCCCGCAGAAGTTATAACTAATGTTTCTAATTATCCGAACCCGTTTGATACCCGAAAAGGTGGTGAAGAAGGTAAAACACATATCACTTATATCTTGAATCAGGATGCGGATGTCACAATCACAATATATGATTTGCTGGGCTATAAGGTGTTAGAAATAAGTTTCCCGAAAGGCACCCCGGGCGGGAAACAAGGTCCAAATGATGTTATCTGGGATGGTAAAAACGAACTTAGTGATTTTGTAGCACGTGGCGGCTATATCGCCCAGATACGAGCAGTTGGTCCATATGGTACAAAAACCGCAATACGAAAAATAGGTGTCATCCATTAAAAGCAATTAAAAATTAAAAATTAAAAATTAAAAAAATCTGCGGCAATCTGCGTTTTTATCTGCGTAATCTGCGTTCCCAAAAAAGTACTTGACAAAATACAAAAAATTCTTTATAATTATAGTACCGAGCCGATGTAATTGGCGAGGTGCTTAATTATATCGCTGTAGAAACGATAATAGCAAACCTATTTGAAGAAGATGTGAAATGTGTAAGGTGTTATGTGTAATGTAAGTAGTGGTTTTAAATTTTTACTTTACACATTACACTTTTAACATTACACAGTCTTTAATGGGGACGCAAAGCCAATATCCGTAAAGGCAGGTTAAAAGTAAAAAGTTAAAATTAAAATTGAAACAGAAAAATTTTAACCTTTAACCTTAAACTTTTAACTTGCAGTTATAGATGCCGGGTTACCGAAATTAGAAGAGACAGATAGGAGATAGAGGATAGGAGTAGTGTCTTTGCTTCAATCTCCATACTCCAATCTATTATCTGCCATCTGTTGTTATCATCCGAGTTTCGGTATCGCCCGTCAACTCGGTTTTTTTATAAGGAAACGCGAATTATGAAAACAAAAAAATACCAAATGAATAGAAACAAGTGGTTAAGTGGCTATGTGGTTAAGTGGTTTGTATTTACTATTCACTTATTCACTTATTCACTTATCCACTTAGGCACCTGCCTTTACGGCGCGGCTTCCGGCGGACAACCTGCCCAGTTTCTATCCTGGGGTGCGGGTGCCCGAGCGCTCGCTATGGGTAAAGCATTTATCGCAATATCAGACGATGCATCCGCAACATACTGGAATCCCGCAGGGCTTACTCAATTAGAACGTAAAGAGTTCACAGGGCTTTACGCAAAATTATGGTATGATACCGCATACAGTTTTATCTCATATGCGCATCCGACAACCAAACTTGGTGTATTCGGTATTTCTATTGTCTCGCTTACATCAGGCGGGTTTGAAAAGGTTACAATAGAACGAAATACAGAAAATGATGTTGTAGATTTTAGGGTGCTGGGCACTTTTAAGGATGCACAGACAGCCTACTGCGGCTCTTACGGGAAAGACCTGTCTAAAAAAATTACATTCGGCACTACTATAAAATATGTTTCACATGTGATTGATATCTATAAGGTTGCATTCATGACATCCGATGCAGCACTCATCATAAAAGATGTGTATCCAAAATTAAAAATCGGGCTGGATATCCAGAATCTAATCTCAATAAAAATGGGTGATACAGATGATAGTTTCCCGATAGTTCTGAAACTTGGTGGTGCGTACAAAGCGCTGAAAGACCGCTTAACAATTGCGCTTGATATTGAAAAGGGAATGCGGGCGAACCCAAATTATCATGTAGGCGCTGAATACTGGGCGATGGACTATGTTGCAGCACGGTTCGGGTTTGATGTTGGCGATAGCGGTATTAGAGAAACCACTGCGGGCTGTGGCGGACGCTACAGGGACTATACGCTTGATTTTGCAATGGCGTTTCATGAGTTAGGCTCGTCCACACGGGTTTCCGCTGGCTGGCGATTCGGTAAATCTGCATCAACCGGCAAGTTTGAAGAGATGGCAAAATACTTCCGAGAAGGTATGGATGCGTACAAAATCGGCGAGTATCTGGTTGCAATGGACCGTTTATCAAAAGCGTATAGTGTGGACCCGACAAACGAGGATTTAGCCAGAGCGCTACCACGAATCCAAATTGTCTCCGGCTGGATTGCTGCTGAAAAAGGAACAACAACAGAAGCAGAATCAATCCGAACTGGTATCGCTTACTATATTGAAGGTGATTTGAATAGTTCGGTGATGGCATTAAGACATGCTTATACGCTACAACCTCAGCATGAGAAATTAAGACGGCTGTTAAACGATGTAGAAAAAGAAGCCGCACAGACACTAACGCCAATAGCAGGCACAAAACTTACTACCGCACCGGCACTCAATCTGATAGAGCAGAAGCAGGAAAAAGCACGCGAGTACTTCGCAAAGAAACAATACGATGCTGCAATCAACGAATGTCAGGAAATATTGATTATTGACCCGAAGAATGTGCTCGCATTAAAACGAATGGGTTCCTGCTATTATCAGATGGACTTGAAAGAGAAAGCGGTTGCTACCTGGAAAAAAGTACTTGAAATAGACCCAACTGATAAGGATGTGCTTGATATCTTGAAAATGTTTGAAGGCGAGCTGAAAAGCGAGGCTAAATGAATCAATCAGTAATTAAGCGAATAGCGAATAGAGGTGAGCGGATAGCAGAGAGAGGAGAGAGGATAGAGGTTAGCAGTTGGTTTTTTATCCGCTATCCGCTCTACGCTATCCGCTATTTGCTATTTACTTTTTACCTTTTACTTTCTACCTTTCTACCTTTCTACCTTTCTACCTGCCTCTATAGTGTTGAGCCGGATAGTTCTACGCTATTACAAGAAAAAATGCGGATTGAGAAGGACTATGAGAAACGTATCATAGAGATTGTAGAAAAAATAGTCGGACCCGGTAAAGCAGTTGTATTTGTATCAGCGGAATTACAGAGTGTCAAATTGAGTGGTAAAACTGAACAAGCACAAGGTACTGCTGAGCAGGCGAATCCATTTTTAGGCGTTAAACCGAAACCGAAAGTTTTGCCAGGGTTTGAAGCAGAAGTAGCGCCGGAAGTTCAACAGCCCGCTGCAGGTAGCGAAAAATCAGCCGGTAAGGCACAGAAAGCTGAACGAATAATTGTTTCTACAATGTTGAGAGCATTAAAAGTAACAATTCTGCTGGATAAAGGCATACAGGAAGCCAAGAAACTAATTATTAAAGAGGCAATTACTCAATCGGTTGGTTCTGATGTTGGTGGTGGCAAGTTCACATTAGAAATAAAAGAAGCGCCATTCACAACAACATCATTCTGGGCACCGTTTTTAGAGCCAAAAGTTCTTGTACCGCTAATTCTGGGTATCATTTTTCTGATTGTCTTGATGGGACCGCTCCACAGTGTTTTGCAATCGTTTGCAAATGCGTTCAAAGAAAGCCGAAAAGGTGGCGAGTTCACAGTACTGTCAAAATCAGAAACTGAAAGTAAAGGTGAAACTAAAGGTGAAGGTGCTGGCAGTGGTGGCGGTGGTGGCGGTGGTGGTGTCGGTGGTGCAGCAGGTGCTTCGGTCACCATAAAAGAAGAGGAGGAAGAAGAAATGAAAAAGAAAGAAAAACCGTTTGAATATATCACAAAAGAAAATCTTAAAAATCTGATTTATCTTCTACAGGAAGAAACGCCGGAAGTAATCGCATTAGTTATTACTTATCTTAATCCGGAGTTTGCGGCCGAAGTTGTCGCAGCACTGCCGTCTGATTTACAACTCCAAACTGCGGTTTGTCTCGCAAATGTTAAACTAACATCCGAAGAAGATGTGACAAAAATTAACGATAAGATAAAGAAAAATATTGATTTCCTCGTCGGCGGGATGGATGCATTCATAAAAATTTTAGGTCAGGTTGAAAACCGTATCAGAAAAGAAATGCTATCCACATTAGAAAAACAATCGCCACGACTGGCTAAAATAGTTCGTGAGAATGTATTTATGTTTGAGGATATAGCAAACCTGCCAGACCAGACAGTTCAGTTTATTATGCGTGAGGTAAAAACAGACCAGTTAGCAATTGCATTAAAAGGTGCCGGGATGGATGCAGTTATGCAGAAGGTGCTTGCGAATATGTCAGAAGGTGGTCGGCTATTATTAAAAGAGGAAATGGATTTCGGCAGGCCTGTGAGCCCACAGCAGATAGAAGAAGCACAGCGTGATATTGAAAAAATAATCAAAAGAATGGAAACTGAACGAAAAATAGTGCTCCGAATGGAAGAAAAAAAAGGGACAGCGGTTGTGATAGAAGGTCGGCTACAGAAACTGGATATTGGTGATGAATATAGAACTCAACCGCAGCCGTCTCAGCAACAAACCCAGCAAACTCAATCCCCACCCCAAACTCAGCAACCACAAGTATCTCCACAGCGTGCTATAGAGTATTATAATGCCGGTATTACTGCGTATTCATCCGGGAAAATTGATGATGCAATACATTATTTTCAGCGGTCTGTAGAGTATAACCCGAATTTCTGGCAGGCGTGGCAGTATCTTGGTAGTTGTCTCTATTCAAAAGGACGGATTGAAGAAGCAATAAAATCATATGAACGCTCACTCGCTGCTAATCCATCAAATACACAGTTAAGAGATTGGCTTGCAACTGAGAAACAAAAAAGACTGGCAGCAAAATAAAAAAGATAGGTTAAATGGAAAAATAAAAGGTTAAAAGTAAAACCAAAATTTTAGCCTTTAACCTTTTACCTTTAACTTGCCTTTTTTGGAGGTCAGAAATGGAAGACGAAAAAACAAAAATTTTTGGTAGCACTGTGCCACCATTACCTTCTAACAACAATTTGGTCCCACCTCCACCACCGGATTTACCACTACCCGATATAACTTCTTCACCACTCGCCCCCTCGTTGCCCGGTGTTTATCCAATGCCAACTGTGTCTCAATCTTTACCTGCTACTCCTTCCGTTGATTATGAAAAAAAGTTTCAGGAAATGGAACAGACACGACTTGATATGCTGAAAATGCTTGAAGAAATACAAGATAAACACGATAACGAAAAAACATTATGGGAAGAAAAAATAACAGCACTGCAGAAAGAATCACAAACAGTAATGGACGAATTCGCAGCACGGCAGTTAAAAGAAGAAGAAGAAAAAACAAAAAAAGAAGCAGAAAGCCGTGACGAAAAATTACGGCTTGAACAGACACTGAAAGAACTCCAAGCCCGACTGGAAACCGCACAGGAAAAAACATTCTTTCAGGCGCTGAAAGCAAAAGAAGAACAGGCAACTTCTGCTCAATTAGAATCCGCAATGAAAGATGTGCAGTTAAAAACTATCCAGAAAAATACTGTCCAAGAAATAGAAATAATGAAACTGAAACTTGAACAGACGCTGGCAGAAAAATTACAACTCCTGCGAAAACAGTATGAAGATAAAATCGCTAATGTGTATCTGAAATTTTCACAGAAAGAAAAGAACTATATCAGCAAAGCGGATACATTACAAACTGAAAAAGAAACATTGCTGAAACAAATAGAGCAGGAAAAAGAACGGCTTAATAAAGAGTTTAATGAAAAGGTTTTTAATAAACAATCTGAAATCAACAACTTAATTGCTAAATTAGACGAGACAAAAGAAAATTATAACAAAAATTTGATACAACTGCAAAACGAACTAACAGCCGCAAAAGCCGAAATTTTACTGAAAGAAGCAAATATAAAATCGGAATACGAGTTAAAACTTAACCAAGCCAGAACCGCAATGTCAGATTTAGAAGGTAAATATATTACACTCAACTCTCAAATTGAAGGTGAACGAAAAATACTATTAGAAAAATTGAAATTTAAAGAAGAAGAAATTACAGCATTGCAAAAACAGTTCCAGGATAGAGAAACACTCTTACAGACAGAATACGAGAAACAAATTTCGTTTAATAACAGTGATAAAACCCGACTTGAAGCAGAAATGAAATCAGATACTCAAAAACTGAAAGACAACTACAACAAGAAATTAGCCGAACTTGAAACTGAGAAAAAAGCAATAGAAACAACACTGCTATTCAGAAAAGCAGAGTTTGAAAAAGCACTACGCGAAAAAGAAACTGAATGGCATGCCCGAACTACAAATATCAGAAACGACTATGAAAGCAAATTACGCGAAAAAGATGCCGAACGGCTAAAAATAGAAGTGGACTATAATAACAGAATCACCCTGTTAAATAACTCTAATCAGTTAGAGATAGCAAAATTGAAAGAAGAACTAAACCAGAAAAATCAAACAATCTTGCAAGACCATGCAAAACTTGACAGCATAATTTCAGACAAAGAGAAAGAAATAATGTCTATTAAATCGTCTTTCCAGGACGAACTACGGAAACAACACGAGTTTTATGAAGAAGCGCTTTTAGAAAAAGATGAAAAAATTGCACTCGTTACAAGCGAGTTTGAAAGACGAGAACTTGCTATCCGGTCTGAATTGGAGAAACGACTTGCAGATGCATTAAATGAAAATATAAAATTGGAAATGAAATATAAAAGTGAGATAGAAGTGTTGACTACTGAATACACAAAACGGCTTTCTGCATCGTTGGATGATAAAACCAAACTGGAACAGAATTATTACGCAAGATTGAGTTCGCTTGAAAAGGAGCAGATAAAAGAAATTGATTACCTTGAAGAACGATACAGACAGGAAATAGAAAAACTTAGGGCTGAAAACCAGCGAAGAATTGACGAACTGGTTTCTGTCAGAGATGAACTTGAACAAAAATATAGAATTGAATTAGAAACTAAAAAAGTAGAGTATGAAAAAAGCATGAGAACCAGAGATGAAGAATGGCATATAAGAACCGAAAAAGTTAAAACTGATTATGAAACCAGAATCAAACAGATAGAGTCAGAAAAGACATTAGCCCAGCAGGATTCCCAAAAAAAACTGGATACTGAGAAATCGTATCTTGAGAAAAAAATTGCTGATATTACAAACGAGGCATCGTACAGAAATAAACAATATTTAGAAGAAATCAAAAACGATAAAACAACTATTTTAGCAAAAGAACAGGAATTACAAAACCTGAAAAACAATTACGAAACCCGACTTGCTGAAATGGTTCATATTGAAAAAGGATTAAAAGAAAAAATTGATAGATTATCCGCAGATCTTATTGCAGAACGAACAAAATTTGCTAACGAACTAACCAGCAAAACAACCGAGCTTAAAACTTTAGAACATCAGATAAATGTTTATACAGATAAAATAAAAAAGCTGGAAACTGAAAAATCAGAGATAGAAAACCTTGTCAAAATGAAAGAAACAGAAATCAACCAGCTGACAGCCGCCTATCAAACCGAGTTAAAAGCAGTCGCAGTAGATAAAGAAGCAACAATCACCGAGTTAGAAAAAGAGATATTAGCCGCACAGAAAGAAACGGAAACATTACGTACAAAATCGGCAGATGAATTACGAGTGCTCGCAGTTAAGAAAGCGGAACTTGAAGCGATGGAGTTAAAATTGAAAACAAGCCAATCAACAATAGACGAGCAGATAAGAATGGCAACCCAGAAGTATGAAAAAATGATTGCTACAAACAATGAGCAACTGAATTTCTTAAAACAGGAATTTGAAAATGAACTCGCACTGTTAGAAGCCCAAAATAAACAAAAAGATGAAAAACTCTTAATACTACAAGACGAACTGGAAACCAAATTAGCACAAGAAAGAAAAAAATTAGATGCCGAGTTTCTAAAAAAAATAGAAGCAATAGAAAACAAAAATCAATCTGAACGAAAAATGGTTGAAGAAACATTGCTGAATGCAAATACTAAAAACTTGGCTGAAATAGACCGGCTAACAAAAGAACTTGAAACATTTAAAAATATACAGATATTCCAAAAAGCGATTCTGGATGCTAAAAATAAACTGTTGGAGAACAAACAATCAACAGAAGATATTAAAAAATTAGACAAAAAGGTTGACTCGGTTTTTGCAAAATTCTGGAGGTGGCTGAACTCGCCAGCAGTATGAGAAAAGACAAATTCCAAATCACAAATTCCAAATTCCAAACTAAAAGCAAAACTATCCCAACTTTGCTTTTTGTTTTTTTATCTATCTCCTATCTCCTATCTCCTATCTGCCTCTTTGCAGTGCCTGCAAATATCTCGGACTTAACCGCACTGCCCGGTAGTAACGAGGGTGAACTTGTACTGCAATGGACTGCACCCGGGAAAGACGGGACACTCGCTACCGTCTATGGCTATATGGTTACATATAGTACCAAAGAGGTTATTACAAGAGCAGGATTTTCAATTGCTACACCATATCCACACGCATGGACAGGACTTGTCTCAGGAAATAAGTTAGAATCACGGCTTCTCACAGGGCTTGCACCTAACCAGTGGTATTATTTTGCAATAATATCGTCAGGTAGTGGTGGCTGGTCGGTCTGGAATTCATCAATTGATGTCGCAGGTATAAATCTCGGTGCCGCCAATATCGTGAAATGGATTTCACCAGATACAATCACCAACCTGTCAGTTACGCCAGGCTATAAAAAAGCAATACTTACATGGACAGCACCAGGCGATGATAACACAATTGGACCTATTACCAATGGACAGTTTGAGGTTAGATATTCTATACAGCAGCAGATTGTGAACGAAAATGATTGGAATAGCATACTTACACAATATCGGGTTGTTATCCCAACTTCTACATCGCCATCTGTATCGCAAAGTTATACAGTTACAGCACTTACAAATGGTACAACATATTATTTTGCGATAAAAACAAGAGATGAAAATGCTACCGGCTGGTCAGCAATAGATATAACATCGCCGGAACCATCCGCGACACCATTCAATAATCCACCATTTGATTTTGCAACTGTTTCACCTTCAAATGGGACAATTGTAACAACTACAAAGCCATCGTTTGATTGGCAAGATACAACAGACCCGGATGGTGAAGGTATCGCTTCATATTCTATAGAGTATTCTTTTTATAGCGATTTTCCATATCCGCCAGGCGAAAAAGGACCGCTTTCATATTCATCTTACACTTTTGTTGAGCCACTTTCCGACGATAAAACATACTACTGGCGGGCAAAAGCGATAGATATGGACTTAGGTATAACATATTCTACAAGCAGTGTTGTCCATATAAATATAGCCAATTCAGCACCAACAGATTTTAACTTGTTATCACCTAATAACGAAACCGTCCTGAAACGCCCGACATTTTCTTGGAATGCCTCTGATGACCCGGACCCGCCATGGAATATCAATTATACAATATATTATTCATCAACTTCTAATTTTTCAACTTATCTAACAACAACTACTACAAATACGAGTTTTTTATTCACAACAAATCTGATAGAAAATACAACATACTACTGGAAAGTAATAGCATCTGACGAGTATATCTCACCTGCAGTGACAACCTCTACGCTGACAGGCTCGTTTTATGTAAAACCGGTTTTGCCATCTGCACCTGCAAATGTCAAAATTACCGACGGAATAATTTCTTGGGACACTGTGCTGCTGGATGAAGACGGCACTCCAATAGTTGATTTCGCAACATATAAAATATATCAATCCGCAGATATTAAAAATATAGGCGCTGCCCAAACTTTTGCAGGATATACAACCACAACATCTACACCCGCAGTCAGTGGCTTGTGGACTGTTATCAGGGCAGTTGACGAATTCGGTAACGAAAGCGCAAACTCTATCGCTGTAAATCCCAGTGAACCTAACCAGTGCTTGCTTTCAAAACAGCAGGATTTACTTATAGAAATCCCGGCTGCGGCTCAGTCCACACTTTCTGATGTTATTATATCAATTACAAAAACTGGTCAGATTTACGAGATAAAACCATTGAATAATTCCAGTTTAACCGAGATACCCAATTTTCAATTTCCAACCCCGGTAAAGATTACTTTTGAAACTGATGACGACTGCGTCTACTGGCACAACAGCGTAGAATATGTCGCACTCGGCGGTAAAAAAGACAAAAGTATCACAATCCAGACGACAAAACTGGGTTTGTTTTATACCGGTAAAATTGAAACACCAAAATTGAAACTCATATCTGCATTCCCGAAAAAAATTTTTACACCAAATAACGATGGTATTAACGATGAGATAAATCTTATATTCACAGGTATCACAGAAGAAAATGTCGAAGGCGAAGTTTTTGATATTACTGGTAAAAAAGTCGCTATACTGACAAAAAAGGATTTTTCATGGTTTGCGTGGGACGGCAAAAAGTCAGACGGTAAAATTGTGTTGCCCGGCGTGTATATATATCAGATAAAAAACGGGAAAAATGTATGCAACGGCACAATAGTTGTGGCAAGATGAAAAAAAATCAGCAATTTAGCGATTTAGCGATTAAGCGATTAAAAAATAGCGTAGAGCGAATAGGGGATAGCGTAGAGCGGATAGCGGATAGAAAACCAACTGCTAACCTCTATCCTCTCTCCTCTTTCCTCTCTCTGCTATTTGCTATTTGCT
>JBFLWK010000001.1:0-17564 GCA_040757695.1 Elusimicrobiota bacterium | reverse complement strand
TGCTATTTGCTATTTGCTGTCTCTATGGCGCGTTTGAAAACACTTCTTCCGGTGCCCGTCCTTACGGTATGGGGAACGCATTTTCAGGGCTTGCTAACGATATTCAGGCAGTCCACTACAATCCCGCAGGGCTAACACAAATCAGACATAAAGAGTTGGTCGCATATTATGCTAAACCGTTTTTAGGGCTGGACGATAAAAGCGAACTTGCGAATGCATTTGTTGGCTATCTGCATCCTTTAAGAGGTAGAGAATCTGTTGCTATTTCTATGGCTTCCATCCGTCTACCAGCGGTCTATAACGAAACAGTAACAGCAATAAGTTTTGCCAAAAATATCTCTAAAAAAATTGCACTCGGCTGGAATCTGAAATTGTTAGAAATAAAATATGGCAACGATATCTATACCGCATTTGACCCTGTATTTAATAATGGAAAACAAAAAATACGAACTGCGGTTTCTAATGATGTCGGGCTACTCACAAGAATTACAAAACGGCTATCAGTAGGTGTGGCTGCTTTTAATATCAACGAACCTGATATTGGTTTGGCAGAATCAGTATATTTGCCTATCAGAATACGGGCAGGTATTACCTGGCGAGTTCCTGCAATAGCAATTTGTTTTGATACAGAACAATACCAGAATGAGTTAAAGTTTTTTGTTGGTACCGAAAAACCATATTTTAAAGATAAGTTTTTTATCAGAGAAGGTATCGGCTATGGTAAAGATTTCACTAATATCTCACTTGGATTCTCGGTTCTGCCAGACCCGCTAAGAATTGATTACGCATTCCAACTGCCACTAACCGGTGTAAAAGATATATTTGGGAACCACCATCTGTCAGTTGTGTTTGAGTTTGGTAAAGAACTTAATGACCCGTATACAAAAGATTTAGAAACCAAAATCTCAACATTAGAAACAGAAAAAAAAGAACTACAGAATAATCTGGATACAACACAACAACAGTTATCTAATGTTTCAACTGAGATGGAAAAAACAAAAATAGAATTGGAGGAAACCCAAAAACATAAAGAACAACTTGAAGCAGAGAATCGGCGGCTTTCATACCGACCGCTACCTAAAAAAATTACTTACCATACTGTTGAAAAAGGCGAGACATTAACCTCAATTTCAGAAAAATACTACGGCACACCTGATAGATGGCAGGATATCTATAATGCTAATAAAACCAAAATAGAACGCGGAATGCCTGTTGTAGGTTCACAACTGGTAATCCCATAATAGAGGCAATTAAAAATTAAAAATGTAAAATGAAAAATGTAAAATGACCTGAAAAAATCATTCCCGAATGTCTTTGTCGGGAATCCATAATCTTTTCTGGATACCCGACTAGTACCTTCGGGTATGACACTTGGTGTCATTTTTAACTTTTAATTTTTAATTGTATTTTTTATGAAATCATTAACTGACTATTGGCGGGCTAAATTTGTTGAACTACAAAAACAAATTGATGAAGAACGAAAAAAACAGAATACAGAAAAAAAAGTGCTTAAAAACGAGATATTTGAACATACTGCTAAGATAAAAGAACTTGAAACTAAAATTGCTGAACTTGAAAAAATAATTGTTTCAAAAGATAAAGAAATAACAGCATTAATTAACCAGCAGAATACAGTCATAGAAAAATATCAAAACGAGTTAGAAGTACAGAAAAACGAATCAGACGAACATCTGCGTGTTATAGTGCAAGAAAAAAATAATGAAATCGTAACAATTATCTCTGAAGTTGTCAGGTTCCTGAAAAAAGATGCCGGATATATTAACGGGATTGCAAAAGTATGTGATGAGTTTTGTAAAGAAAAGAAAATAAAAACACTTGCCAAAAATCTTATTGAACATACTGAATGGTTAATTCAACATGCGGATGAACTTGTATGGTTCACACAGCCATTTACAAAAGAAGAAGGCACTGTCAAACCGGATATCCTGATTGATGAAATAATTACTGAATTCAAAGAAATTGCAGGAAAGTTGAATATAAAAATTTCCAAAGAAATTGCTGAAATACCTGAATTACCAATCCCCAGTCAACATCTCAAGATATGTTTTACCGAAATAATCAGAAATTGTTTTGATGCAATGCCACAGGGTGGAACACTAACGATAAAAATGTATTCATCAGAAAACAACGCTGTAGTAGAGATTTCAGATACAGGGCGTGGAATTCCAGCACATCTTATGGAAAAAATTAGCCAGCCGTTTTTTTCTACAAAAAAGAAAGTTGGATTTGGTGTGGGTTTAACAAAAGTACGAAAAATTCTGGATACATATAAATGTAAGTTGGATATTTTTAGTGAAGAAGATAAAGGCACAACAGTAAAAATAACTACAAGCACCAAATAACAAGCACCAAATTACAAACAAATTCCCAAAACCAAACTTTTGGAATTTGTGATTTGAAATTTGGAATTTACCCCAAGGGTTTATGGATAAAATAAAAAATACAAATAAACATTATTATCTGGCTAAAGCGTATTCTATCGCTGAAATGTATAATAAAGCAGTTGACGAGTTTGATAAAGCGCTAAAATTCTCGCCTGAGTTCGCACATATCCATTACGACCTTGCTAAAATATATGAAAAAATGAAATTGTTCGGGAATGCTGCAAAAGAATATAAAATCGCATTAGATATTAACCCGCATTATGCAGATGCGAAAGAGGCGCTTGCTAAACTTTTAGAAGGCGACCGTGATAAAAAATTAAAAATCAAACAGCGACTACCAACCAAAAAAATACTAAAGATTACGCTGCTAGTTTTTTGCTCGGCGTTGGTTTATCTAACAGTATTATATTTTGCAAAACCTGTTCCACAAAATATAGCGTATTTTTCAATCCCAGCATTACATCCATCCGGGATTACTATTTTAGATACGGAAGTATGGATTTCAGATTGGTTCTCGCAGACGGTCTATAAACATAAATTGGATGTTACACTGTCGCTAGTAAAATCAACCAAACTACCTGATATTCATCCCAGCAGCATCGCAGCTGATAAAAACGGTATATGGCTGTGTGATGCGTTTTCTAAAAAAATTTTTCAACTTGATAAGAACACACTAAAAATTATCGGCAGTTTCGCTTCACCTGCTTCTAACCCATCCGCAATTTTTTCTGCTGATAAGTATTTATGGTCTTGCGATTCTAATGAAGATAAAATTTATAAGCATAAAAAGGATAAAAACCTGACGGTTGAATTATCAATACCTGTTGCTAATCCTAATCCTATTGGCATCTTCATAAAAGGCAAAAATGTTTTTGTCGCAGATTGTGATACCGATAAGGTCTATAGATATTTCTTAGACGAGAAACAGAAAAAACTTAGTAAAATCTGTGAATACGAAATTCCAGCATTCGGCTCTAAGGTTTCATCCAGCAGAAAAATTTCGGGCTTGAGTATAACCGCTAATTATGTTTTTCTGACCTCCGAAGGTACCGGCGAAGCATATCGGATTCCGTTCAAAATGCTGAAAGGTAAATAATCCACTTCAGTCCCCTCCCCCTCCCCCACTCCCTTTTTTTTGTTGCAAATTTGGCAAAATTTTTGTAAAATAAAAATATGCCAAAAGGTGAAGAGAAAAGAAAATTTGTCCGGGTATTGCTGGATATCCCTTGTAAGTTCTCATCTATGGATTATCCAACTGAAAACGCAGATGCCAAAGTGATAGATATATCAGTAAATGGAGTTTCAATAGAAACCAATACTGAGGTTACACTTGGCGAAAATCTGCAATTAAAAATAATGCTACCTAATGGATTAAATTGCGAGTTTGCAGGACAGGTTATGTGGAATAAGAGTGGACAAAATATCAGGAAATACGGACTAAAACTGACTAAAATAAATATGCTGGATAGAATCAAACTCGGCGATTTCATAATGTCGCAATTAGCAGAACAGAATTATCTGATAAAACAATTCCTGAAAAAAAATTTGTAGTCGTGAACTTTCAGTTCGCGGTTCTACAGTAATTAAAAACTTGTGCTGATGAAAATCAGTATCACCGACTACAATTTATGCGTTTTCAGCAGAACTGAACTGTTACGAAAGCTAATCTATGCATATTGAAATTATCTGTATTGGGACAGAACTTTTGCTGGATTTTGTAAATACAAATACTGCACTCATTTCTGAAAGACTTGCTACAGTTGGTTTGAAAACGACACGAGTAATCACTGTCGGTGATGATTTTTCAGAACTTAAAAATGTTTTTGCTGAGTCATTAAATCGGTCAGATATAGTGGTAACTTGTGGTGGGTTAGGTCCTACTTTTGATGATATTACAGTAGAAGTTGTATCTAAAACCATATGTAAAAGACTTGTGCTAAATAAAGAACTACTAAAAAAAATTGCTGATTATTTTGAGAAAAAAAATATAAAAATGCCGAAATCAACCGAAAAGCAGGCATATATCCTTGAAAGTGCCGAGATTATCCCAAACAATCTCGGAACTGCATCTGGCGAGATTGTAGAACTTAATAATAAAACTGTAATTCTTCTACCGGGTCCGCCACGCGAACTGAAACCTATGCTGGATGAAACGGTTGTCCCATATCTAAAAAAACGGTTTGAAAAGAATATATTAAAAGTAAAAACATTGCATACAACCGGACTGTCAGAGTCATACATAGACGACAAAATCAAAAAAATTGTTGAAATTGAAAAAAGATTAGAAGGTAGTGAGGTAAAATTTATTATTCTTTCCAAACATACTGGCGTTGATATAAAAATAATGCTGTCCGGAACAGATGAACTGCTGATTGATAAGACAATCAAGAATTTGAAACAAGAATTTTATGATATTCTAAAAGAAAATATCTATGGTGAAGATAATCAGCTGCTTGAAAGCGTCGTCGGTGAACTACTGCTTAAAAAACGGAAAACACTCGCAGTTGCTGAGTCCTGTACCGGTGGGTTGATTACACACCGGCTTACGAATGTTGCTGGTAGCTCTTTGTATTTTAAGGAAGGGGTTGTAGCATATTCAGATAACAGCAAGAAACGGATTTTTGGTGTTAAAGAAGAAACATTAAATAAATACGGTGCTGTCTCAAAAGAGATTGCAAAAGAAATGGCAGAATCTATAAAAAAAATTGCAACTACCAATTTCGGGCTTTCAACAACAGGAATAGCAGGTCCTAAACCATCTTCAACCGGTAAGCCCGTCGGGCTTGTTTATATCGGCTTGACATCTGATAAAGAAACTATTGTGAAACAGTTCAATTTTTCAGGTAGCCGAACAGAAATAAAAGATAAAATTGCTACCGCAGCACTTGACATTTTACGAAAAAGTTTGATATAATAAAATAATAATGCGGCTATTTGTTACTGTTGGTATCAGTGCTGAAAATAAAAACAGGATTTCAGAAGTCCAGTCAGCACTCAAAAAAAACCAGTATGATATAAAATGGACTGAGCTAGGGAATCTGCATCTGACATTAAAGTTTTTAGGTGAAGTAGAAGAAAACAAAATCGCTGAGATTACAGAAAAATTGAAAAATGCTATCGCTGATACAAAAAAGTTTGAAATTATATTTTACAAATTAGGCATCTTTCCGAATAATAGGTTCCCGAGAGTTTTGTGGGTTGGTGTAGAGAATGGTGAACAGGAGTTGAAATCGCTTTCTGAAAAAATAGAGACCGCATTAGAACCGCTTGGGTTTGAAAAAGAAAAAAGGGCTTTCTCTGCACATTTGACATTAGGCAGATTTAGAAGCCCCAAAAACAACGAAAAATTGGTTGAGATACTAAAAAAAATACAGATAGAGAAAATGTTGAACTCGGTTTCAGAGATTCTATTAATAAAAAGTACACTGACACCTAAAGGACCGATATACGAAACTATTAAAGAATTCAAACTGGAGGAAAAATGAATGGAAACAAGTGGCTAAGTGGTTATATGGTTAAGTGGTCTTATTGGATTTTACTAATCACTTATTCACTTACCCACTTATTCGCTTATGTTTTTGGTGCAGAAAAAATTATATCGCTAACATTCCACGATGGACCTAATCCGAAATCAACCCCGCAGTTATTAAAAATACTTGATGATGCAGGTATAAAAGCAACCTTTTTTGTCGTCGGTAAAATGGTAGAAAAATATCCGGAACTATTAAAAGAAATACATCAAAAAGGACACGAGATTGCCAATCATACATACAGCCACAGAAACCTTACTACGCTATCAACCACACAGGTTATCTCAGAACTTTCTAAAACACGGCTTCTAATAAAAGATATCACCGGTATGGATACATATCTTTTTACTCCACCCGGTGGGCAGTATAATTCAAAAGTGATTACCGATACAAACACCTGTGGCTACAAAATGGCACTCTGGTCGGTTTTTCCAGAAGACCATAGAAATCCATCACCAGTGATTTATGAAAAAGTAGTTACTAATTCGCGTGATGGTAGTGTTGTGTTGCTTCATAACGGGCCCCGAGATACTATAACCATCCTGCCTAAAATCATAGAGAAACTTAAAGCAAGAGGATTTAAGTTCACAACGCTTTCTGCTCTGCTTGCTCAAGGGAAAGGGAAACACATTGTCTATCCTCGCTATTGATTACGGTAAAAAACGGCTCGGGTTTGCAGTTACGACTTCTTCTTTTATCCCAACCCCACTTCCACCTGTTACAGTAGAAAAAACGGATACTGTATTCTCTAAAATTGTTGAAATAGTTGAAGAGTTTTCGGTATCTGAAATAGTAATTGGACTACCAATAAATATGAACGGTAGTGAAAATGAAATGACAAAAGAAATAAGAAAATTTGCTTGTAAAATTTACAAAAAAATTGGGCTGAAAGCCGTTTTTGTTAATGAGCAACTTACATCAAAAGAAGCCAATGAAAAACTTGCAGATACACAAAGAAACTGGCGAAAACGAAAACAAAAAATGGATAGTGCCGCCGCATGTCTGATATTACAAAATTATGTAGAACAGAAAAAAACTGGTTTATAGAACAAATGTTCTATAACTACCGACGAGCAAGATGAAAAAAATTTTATTCTTAATTTTATTTTTAATTTTAATTATACTCGTCTATTTTTGTATTCCATACAAAGAAACAGTTATAAAAATTCCGGAAGGGTCAACTCCCAAACAGGTTGCAAAAATACTTAAAAACGGAAAAATTATAAAAAGCGAAAATCTCTTTCTAACACTTGTATGGCTTACAAAAACAGAAAAAAAATTTAAGTACGGAACATATAAACTAAACAATAAAATACCAAATTGGATTATTCTTAAAAAAATTGTGAATGGCGATACATACAGGATAAAAATCACAATACCAGAGGGATTGACAACACAAGAAATCGCAGAGCTTTTAGAGAAAAAAGGAATCTGCAGCAGTAGAAGATTTTTAGATAGAGTAAAAAATAAAAAACTGGAAGGATACCTTTTCCCAGAAACATATTTTTTTGAGCCCGCCACTGCCGAAAATAAAATAGTGCAAATGCTCTATAACCAATTTAAAAAAATTTTTGTAGACGAGTTTATTAGAAGAACAAAAGAACTTAAACTAACAGAAAAACAGATTATAATCCTTGCCTCAATTATAGAGAAAGAAGCCAAAAAAGATGAAGAAAGACCACTTGTTTCCGCTGTCTTCCATAACCGACTGAAAAAAGGCTGGAACTTAGAATCCTGTGCAACTATTTTATACGCGATGGGAGAACATAAAAGTTTTCTAACATACCAGGATTTAAAAATAAACTCGCTATACAATACATATATTCACCCCGGTCTTCCACCTGGCGCTATTTGTAATCCTGGATTAAAATCTATTAAGGCAGCACTCTATCCGTCTGACAGTGAGGATATGTTTTTTGTTGCAGATGGTTCTGGGACACATATATTTTCAAAATATATTGAAGAACACAACTCAAAAAAGAAACAGCGAAAAACAACAAATAAAAACCTTGACAAAATATAATCAATTTGATAGAATAAAACCATTGAAAAAATCAGTAATAGGTAAATTTTGCTGAAATTTGTAGGCGTGAACTTTCCCGCCAAAGGCGGGTTTGCCTCTGGCGGAAAAATCACCGACTACAAAAACTGAACTGTTACAGGAAATGTAAGCATTTGCTTACATTTGGATATTGGGCGTCGGTAATTTTTGATTTTTCAATTAGAGCAAATGTACTAAATCAATTTTTTCTTAATTCTTATTTCTTAATTCTATGCTGTCAAGGAGGTGTCAAATGAAGTGGATATTCAGTTTTTTACTTTCTATCTTCTTACCTGTTTACCTTTCTACCTTTTTATCCGCACAGACTTTTTCCGGTGAGTTTGGTGAAGTAAAAGGCACTGTTGAGATTCTAAAAGAAGGTGAAATGGACTGGGCGCCAGCAGTTGAAGGGATGCCTGTTCAGTTAAAAGACAAAATTAAAACAGCAGAAAATTCGTCTTGTAATGTTGAATTAGATGATGGCTCAATTATTTTTGTTGGTGAAAATACAGAGGCAGCTATTGATACGCTTGAGATAACTACTGAGAAACATGATTCAAAAGTTTCGTTGTGGTTTGGTAAAATTTTGGCAAACATTTCTAAATCAAAAGATACAAAAATGGAAGTTAACTCACCTACCGCTATTGTCGCTGTAAGAGGTACTGAGTTTGCAGTTGAATCTTCTGGTGAGAAAACGGCTGTTGGTGTGTTTGATGGCGAAGTCGGTGTAAAAAATACTGAAGGAACTGAAATAGAAGAAGTAAATGTAAAGCCCGACCAGGAAACATTAGTTGAAAGAGGCATCCGTCCCCGACCACCATCGCGGCTTGTATTAATGCAAAAATATAAAGAACGAAATGCACGGTTAAGAAAACGGGTTCAGTCGTTAAAAGAACAGCTTAAACGACATCCACCGGAACACCGATTGAAAATGAGACAAACTGCGTTTGAGAAATTTAAAAAGTTACGAGAAAAACGAATAGAACAAATAAAAAGAAATCAAATGAAAAGAAAAGCAATCAAACGACGTTCTCCACCATCTCGGTAGTATGAAAAAGAAAACTGTCAACTAATGAAAAGATGGTTTTTATTATTGCCGTTGTTCTCTTTACAGTTTATCTTTATACGCTCCATCCTGCTGTTTCAGTTGGTGATAGTGGAGAACTAATAACTGCAGCATATACTTTAGGAATCACACACCCGCCGGGCTACCCGCTTTGGACAATCCTTGGTAAAATTTTTACAGTGATAATTCCATTTGGTAATATCGCATATCGTGTCAATTTGATGAGCGCTTTTTTTGGCACCTTAACCTGTCTAATAGTGTATCTGATAACAAAAGATATGAGATATGAGATAAGAGATAAGAGTAAAAACCCATCTCCATTCTCTCATCTTCCATCTCTTATCTGTGCGTTAGCGCTTGCTTTCTCCAGCACTTTCTGGTCGCAAGCTATAATTTCTGAGGTCTATACGCTCAACGCATTTTTTGTTGTTTTAATAATTTATTTACTACTCGCTCGCTACTCGCTACTCGCTTTTTTTATCTATGGACTTTCTCTTACTAATCATTACATTATGTTTCTTTTTGGACCTGTTTTTGTACTTTATATAATTTGGAAAAATCCGAAAGTATTAAATTGGAAAACATTTTTTTCGTTCTTTATTTTTTTGCTGCTGGGTTGGGTTTTATATCTTTATTTGCCAATCCGTTCGGCACAAAAGCCACCGATTGACTGGGGTAATCCAGAAAATTTTACAAATTTTAGTGCACATCTCGGCCGATTCCAATACCGTGGACTTGAATTAGCAAAAAAGGTAGGATTTGAAACCAAAGTTTTATTTATGAAAAATCTGGCAGAACAGGTGTTAGAAAATTTTGGGCTTGGGTTCTGTTTAATCGCGATTGCTGGGTTGATTAAAATCATAAAAAAAAATATAAAATTTGCAATACTCACTTGCTTAATTTTTCTTGTCAATACCTTCGGACTGATATTCCTGCTCAATTTCAAATTTACACCACAGGATATTGATGCATTCACGCCATATTACATACCTGCATGGATAATGGTTTCAATATGGATTGGTTATGAGATTTTTGAGTTAGGAAAAATCAAACTATGCTTGGTACCAGTTCTTCTGATATTAGGTTTTCAGGTATTCTCAAACATAAAAAGAAATAATAATAGATATAATTTTGTTGGATATGATTATCCTGTGAATATATTGAAATCTATCGCAAAAAATGGTATATTGTATTTATACGATGAGGTTGATGAAACAATTTTTACGATTTCTTATCTGAAAAATGTAGTCCATAAAAGACCAGATATAACAGTAATAGATTCGTATAATAATATCTTCTCAGCAAAAAATTTATCTGAAAAAGATATCAAATACTATTCAGCAGTAAATACTGAAAAAATAGGAAAACCACTATTATTAAATGGGTTAATCTGGACTATAACCAACACTAAAAAATATGAGTTTCAGTTTTTTTATGTTCAGCGGCTGGCTAAAGAATATTATGAATACAGAGAACAGGAAGTTGTTGCAAGATACCCGTATTTTTATGGAAAGTTTTTGATTAACAATAACCAAAAAAAAGAAGGAATTATAGAGTTAAAAAAAGCGCTTCAATCAGGTAAAGACCTTATCTGGCTAAACAATAATATCGGCGATATTTTGAGACAGCAAAAAAAGTTTGACGATGCATTTTTCGCGTTATCCCATACGATTTCGCTTGACTCCTCATATTCGCCTGCATATTACAATCTCGGACTTTTGTATCTAGAACAGCAAAAGGAAAACAAAGCAATAGAATGTTTCCAAAATGCATATCAGTATGATTCCACAGATAAAGATTCGCTTGGTCAGTTATCAAAAATCTATCAGAATAAGGGCTATAAAAATTATACTGCCGGAAAAATTGAAAACGCAATTTCTGACTATAAAAAAGCAATAGAATATACACCAGAAAATGCAGATATTTACTATAATATAGCCGTAATATATTCGCAGATTCAAAACAAAAAAGAAGCAAAAAATTATTTTCAAAAATATCTTCAGTTAAAACCAGGAGGACCTAATGCAGATACAGTCAGAAAATGGCTTGCAAATAACATCAGCGATTAAGCGATTAAGCAATTTAGCAATTAGGCAATTAAGAAATAGCGTAGAGCGTAGAGAGGTTAGAAGTTGGTTTTCTGTACGCTATCCGCTCGCCTCTATCCGCTATTTGCTATTTGCTATTTGCTATTCACTATTCGCTATTTGCTGCCTTTACAGCCAGACAACAATCTCCTATCCTATCTATCTTTGTGCTACAAATAATCCAAATGATTACCGGCTTTTTGCAAATGGTGGTGGTTGGGATGGCTTCTGGTATGTCGGATATAACAGGGTCTGGATTGAACAAATCGTCGTTCCAGAAGATATGTCAAACTACAAAAAAGTTTTTGTCGGTGCTAAACTCGGCAGAATGAAATCAAGACAGGTTTATGTTAATGGGAAACCTACACTTGATAAAGAAGCAATTCCAGGTGACATCTATATAGCGGTCTCATCTACGCCAGTATGGAAAGAAACAAACTGGAAATTTTTAACTGCAACATCTGATATCCCATTTGAAGGTGATAGTGAACTTGCAATTGAACATGTTGGTGAGTCCCGCTGGTTTTGGACACCAATTCCGTTAAATGAACTAAATTTTGGTGGTGAAAATTATATCGCTTTATGGTCAACATCTGCATCTTTGACCGATTCTTCAAACAGTCCAATAATTGCTGCTGCTTGGGGTGGCAAGGAGACGAATAGTTTTATCAATGATGAAATAAAAGGCAACCCGCCACAATATTATAGCACAACAACGCTTAAATCGCCAATAACCGTTTTTGAGCCAGCAATCGCACTAAAATTTGTTCCTGAAGTATCACAAAATATAACTTTGCATCTTATGGGAATTACAGATAACGAAAAAATTACAGAGAAAAAAAATATCTATGCCTCAGTCCTCGGTAATGAGATTGAGAAAGCATGGCTTGAAATATCCAGCGATAAAAAAAATTGGACCCAGCATGGTTTTATCGTCTATACCGCACCATATATGTTTTCGCTGAATCCTAAAAAGTTGCCACAGCATCTACAAAGCACACTTTATCTGCGAGTTTGTGCAACAGATATATGGGAAAATACAAATACAAGTCAGCCTGTAAAAATATTTATCTCACAATGAGTGTTATTCTGTTTCTTTTGGTTTTGTTGACCGGTTGTTCTCTTAGTGTAAAAGAATTTTCTAAGATTGGAATTCTAATGGGAACAACAGTTGAAATAAAAGTGTGGTCGTTTGATGAAACAACTGCTAAAAAATCAATTTCAGCCGCTTTTAATGAAATCACTCGGGTTGAAAATATTTTCTCTGTCTATAAACCAGAGTCAGAGATTTCACAATTAAATAAAAACGGTTCAGCAATTATGTCTGATGAGGCAGTTCAACTTATAAAAAAATCAGTTTATTTTTCTGAAATTTCTAACGGTGCGTTTGATATTACTATTATGCCGATAATTGAACTTTGGAAAACTGCAAAAAAAAATGGGAAATTACCAACAGCAGAAAAAATAACAAAAGTTCGTCAACTTGTAGGCTCAAAAAATATTAGTATTGACGAGCAGAACAGAAAAATTAACTTCATAAAAAAAGGGATGAAAATTGATTTAGGCGGGATTGCAAAAGGATATGCAGTTGATAAAGCAGTTGAGATATTGAAAAAAAATAGAATAAAAGCAGGTATGATAAATGCTGGTGGTGATATCAGATGTTTCGGACCTAAAGTTTGGAAAATAGCACTCCAAAATCCAAGAAACAAAAATGATTTTATAACCGTTTTAAGAATTAGCGATAAAGCAGTTACAACAAGTGGTGATTATGAGAGATATTTTGAGATTGACAAAATGAAAATTTCGCATATAATAGACCCGTTGTCAGGCTACCCAGCAGATAAGTCAATAAGTGCTACAATAATTAGCGATACCGCGACCGATGCTGATGCATTGGCAACTGCAAGTTTTGTTCTGGGAGCTGAAAAAATGATTGAATTGTATAAAAAGCAAAAAAATTTTGAATACCTTTTGATTGATAACGAAAAAAAAATTACAAAAACAGCAGGATTTTCAAACTATGAATAAATTCAAAGGTGGCATACAAATACCTGAACGCAAACACACAAAAAATATACCAATTGAAGAAATGCCACTGCCCCAACAAGCAGTTGTGCCATTATCCCAACATACTGGTTTACCTGCAAAGCCCGTTGTAAAAACTGGCGACTTCGTCAAAACCGGACAACTGATTGCCGAAGCAACAGCTTTTATCTCGGCAACTTTGCACTCGCCTGTTTCAGGAAAGATTACTGCGATTGAAAGTCGCCTTCATCCCTGTGGATATAATTTTGATTCAATAATCATTGAATCCGATAACAAAGACGAGACGGTTGAGTTTAAAGGAAAAAATCCGGATAAACTTTTTCCGAACGAAATTGTTGAAATTATAAAGAATGCAGGTATTGTCGGGCTTGGTGGAGCAGCATTCCCGACACATGTAAAACTTTCGCCACCAAAAGAGAAAAAAATTGATAGCGTTATACTAAATGGCTGTGAATGTGAACCATATCTTACCTGCGACTATAGAGTAATGCTTGAAGAGACGGAAAAAGTTTTTAGTGGGTTCAATCTTGTAATGAAAATTCTAAATACAGAAAATGGCTATATCGCAATTGAAGATAACAAACCTGAAGCAATAGAAAAAATGAATGTTATTGTGAAGGAAATGAAACAACATCCCAACCCAGCCCTACCCGCTAAACTTAAAATTGTAAAATTGAAAACAAAATATCCACAAGGTGCTGAGAAACAATTGATAAAAGCGGTATTAAAAAGAGAAGTTCCATCAAGCGGTCTTCCGATGGATGTTGGCTGCATCGTCCATAATGTCCAAACTGCAAAAGCGATACATCAGGCGATCTATGAAGGGCAACCGCTTTACGAACGGATAATAACGGTTGATGGAAATGTAAAGCGACCCGGTAACCTAAAAGTTCGTATTGGGACACCGTTGTCACAAGTGCTTGATTACTGCGGTGGGTTTACCGACGATGTAAAAAAAATTATCGCAGGCGGTCCAATGATGGGTATAACTCAATTCTCGCTTGATGTCCCGGTAGTAAAAGGAATGTCAGGAATTGTTGCGCTGACTGAAAAGGAGTCAAAACATTATGAGCCAACAAATTGTATCCGTTGTGGAAAATGTATTGATGTTTGTCCGACGGGACTTGTGCCGACACTAATATCGCGTCTGGTTGAGAAAAAAAGGTACGAAGAATTAAAAAATTACAATCCGCTTGACTGCATAGAATGCGGATGCTGTGCTTACGAATGTCCGGCAAAGATCCATCTTGTTCAAAATATAAAATTAGCCAAAGTAATGATTCAGAAGTAAATCTGTTTGAATCGGTATGTTATCGGTATAAATCGTTTTATATGAAAGTTACTATTTCACCTGCACCACATATTAAATCGCAACAGACCACAAAAAAAATTATGCTGTCCGTTTTTTCGGCATTATTACCGACGGGATTGTGGGGTATCTATAAATTCGGTATTCACGCAGGTTATGTAATTTTAACATCTATTGCAAGTTGTGTTTTATTTGAATATATTTCACAAAAGTTTATTTTTAAGACAAAAGTTAAAATTTCCGACGGCAGTGCGGCACTTACCGGACTTTTGATGGCTTATTGCTTGCCACCTAATATATCATTATGGCAGGTTTGTATCGGTTCGTTTTTTGCGATTTTTATAACAAAAGAATGTTTCGGCGGAATAGGGTTCAATATTTTCAATCCGGCATTGGTCGGTCGTGCGGTACTATTGGCATCTTTTCCGTCCGCTATGACAAAATGGCAGATTGACGGTATCACATCGGCGACGCCATTAGGTATTTTGAAAGAAAAACTTACCGGTTCGCTACCGTCATATACGGATTTGTTTATCGGCAATATTCCCGGTTCTATCGGCGAGGTATCAAAAATACTTTTAATTTTAGGTGCTTTATATCTGTTTCGGCGAAAAATTATTTCTTGGCATATTCCAATAACATATATTTTGACAGTCGCAGTTCTATCAATTCCATTCAAACAGGATCCGATTTTTCAACTTTTGTCAGGTGGTCTGATTTTGGGTGCATTTTTTATGGCAACTGATTATGTGACAAGCCCATTGTTTGTAAAAGGAAAAATTATTTTTGGATTCGGCTGCGGGCTTTTGACAGTTTTGATAAGAAATCTTGGTTCCTATCCCGAAGGTGTCTGCTATTCTATTCTGATTATGAATATTTTGGTGCCTTTAATTGACCGATGCACAAAACCACGAATTTTTGGACGGAAGCGTTAACTTATTAATTAATTAATTAATAAGTTAATTTGTTAATTTTTTTCTTAAAAACGAGGAGGGCAAATGAAACCATTGTTATGGATTTTCAAAGCGGTTGCTAATCAGAGACGGATTGGGATTTTAGAAATTTTGCATCAGAAGAGAGAAACAACTTTGAATGATATTATGAAACGATTCAGGATTTCAAAACCCGCTGCAGTACAACACCTTAAGAAATTAGAACAGGTGGGAATGATAAAATCACATATGAAAAAGTCAAAAGTTTATTTTACTTTGAATCCCAAACGGGTATTAAGATTTAACAGGAAGATATTCAAAATGATAAAACAACAAAGAACGAAACGATAATGAAAGAAATTGTTAAACTTGGGAAATATCTTTTTATTATCTGTGTGATTGCAGGACTTGCACTTGCAGTAACAAGTTATTTTACATCCAAAAAAATTGCACAACGGAAGTTGATAGCGGAACAGGAAGCACTTAAAGAAGTTCTGCCATCAGCCTCAAATTTTCAAGCAAAAGATATTTATACCGAAGGATTTGATACTCAAAACAATACTGTTGGTTATATATTAAAAATTACCGCTGTCGGTTATTCAAGTGAGATTTCTGCACTCATCGGGCTTGATAAAGAGTTCAAAATAACTGGTATAAAAATTCTATCCCAAAATGAAACACCAGGGCTTGGCACCAAAATAATCGAGCATAGTTTTCTATCGCAGTTTATTGGCAAATTTTCCGAAGAGGTTTTATTAAAAAAAGATGGTGGTAAAATAGACGCAATAACATCCGCAACGATTTCTTCTCGGGCAATAACGAATGCTATAAGAGAAAAAATAAATGAGTTTAAAAAAACTGTCAAATGAGTTCACAAAAGGAATAGTCAAAGAAAATCCTGTCTTAGGTTTGATGCTCGGGCTCTGCTCGGTACTTGCTGTTTCAACTGAAGCAAAAAATGCAATCGGAATGGGTTGTGCGATGACATTTGTGCTTTTAGGTGCTAACATTCTGATTTCGCTACTTAGAAAAACAATTCCACAAAAAGTTCGTATCCCAGTATTTTTAATCGTCATAGGTTCATTCACAACGATTGTTGATTTATTAATGAATGCCTATTTTCCGTTGATTCATAAAAATCTCGGTATCTTTATCCCGCTAATTGTCGTCAATTGTATAATTATTGCCCGTGCGGAAGCATTCGCTTCAAAAAAACTTGTATTGGATTCTATGATTGACGCACTCGGTATGGGTTTGGGCTACACTTTAGTTCTATTTATCATAGCATCCATCAGAGAAATTACATCTAATGGTTCATTTTTTGGACTTAAACTTTTTGCTGAGTTCACACCTGTTTTAATTATGATGCTACCACCCGGTGCATTTATTACGATAGGCCTTTTGATAGCAATTTTGAGAACGATAAAAAAATAACAATAAAAAAATGAGAGAGTTAGTTTTGCTTTTACTGGCGACTATTTTCGTCAATAATTTTGTTTTTGCACGATTTTTGGGGCTATGTCCATATATGGGTGTTTCCAAAAAAATATCGGATGCAATCGGTATGGGCTTGGCTGTTATTTTTGTGCTTCTGATGGCTGCGGTTTCAGCTTGGTTTATTCAATACTTTGTTCTTAATCCGCTCCATATAGAATATCTGCAGACGATTGTTTTTATTCTTGTAATAGCTACGCTTGTTCAGTTTGTAGAGATAGTTATTATGAAAACTTCACCTGCGCTTTATAGAGCATTAGGAATTTATCTTCCGTTGATTTCTACAAATTGTATAATTCTGGCAGTTGCGATTTTAAATATCAGAGAAAATCATAATCTTATAAAAACGGTTGTATTTACTGTTGGTGCTGGTCTAGGTTTTACGCTTGCTTTGGTTTTAATGTCGTCTATTAGAGAACGTCTTGAATTAGCAGAAGTCCCGAAATCGCTTAAAGGCGAGCCGATAGCGTTTATTATTGCTGGACTTATAGCAATCGCATTTTTTGGTTTCACAGGGATGATGTAAAATGAGTGTGCCAAGAAAGTTCCTTGAATTCTTGTCGGTGGAAGTCCGAACTGGATAAAGGGTAGCGACCAGTCCAACACCAAATCCCACAGTTAATAAGGCAACGAACTAACTGATGCTGGGAT